>NZ_JBSFWB010000030.1:0-107038 GCF_053592635.1 Streptomyces sp. NPDC002623
GGCCGGGGCGGCGGCCGGAGCGGCGGCCGGGGCGGCGGCCGGAGCGGCGGCCGGGGCGGCGGCCGGAGCGGCGGCCGGGGCGAGTGCGGTGGGCGCCGGGGCGGGTGTCCCGGGCGCTTCTGGCAGGGCCGGCCCGGCCGCCACCCCGGCGAGCCGGTCGGCGGCCAGGTGGGCGGCCAGCTCGCGCAGGGTCGGCTGCTCGAAGAAGTCGCCGAGCGGTACGGCGACGCCGAACTCCTCGTCCACGGCGGCGACGATCTTCATACCGCTGAGCGAGTCGAAGCCGTAGTCGGCCAGCGGGCGGCCGGGGTCGATGCGCTCGTCCAGCTTGAGCACCCGTTCGACGAGGTCGCGCAGACGCTCGGTGAGGGCGCCGGTGGAAGTGACCGCGCCCGAGGAGACGGGGGCGGACGCGGCGGCGGCGGCCGGGCCTGCCGTGGGCGCGGGCGCGATCGTCAGGACTCCGTCGCTCTCCGCCACCAGGACGGTCTGGCCCAGCGCCGGGTCGCCGGCGCCCAGCGCGTGGACCGGGGCGTATCCCTCCTCGTGCAGGAGCCGGGTCCAGCCCTGCGGGGAGGCGAGCGGGGAGTCGGGCATGCGCAGGTGGCCGTCCTCGAAGGCCCACCAGCCCTCCAGGACACCGCCGCCGATGGTCAGCAGCGGCCGTACGGAGGTCAGTTCGTTGAGGACCAGCCAGCCGCCGGGGCGCAGCAGCGCCTTGGCCTTGCGCAGGGTGGCCCGCAGGTCGCTGGTGGCGTGCACGACGTTGGTGGCGACGACGAGGTCGGCGCAGGCCGGCTCGAACCCCTGCTCCGCCAGGCCGCGTTCGAGGTTGAGCACCTGGAAGCGGGCGAAGTCGTGGCGTTCGGCGAAGCGTTCCCGGCCGTGTTCCAGGAAGCGCGGCGAGATGTCGGTGAAGGTGTACCCGACGCGTCCCGGGTGCGCGGCCAGCGTGGGCAGCACCCGTTCGCTGGTGGCGCCGGTGCCGGCGCCCAGTTCCACGACCTCGATGGTGCGGCCCTGCGGCAGCTGCGGCAGGCGCAGGTCAAGGAAGCGGCGGACCGTGTCGCGGACCAGGAGGTTGAAGGAGTCGGTGAGCGGGTTGCCCTGGTAGAAGTTCTGCACCAGCTTCATCGAGGAGCCGGGGAACATGATCTCGGTGGCGCCCACCTCGCCGCGCAGAATGCGCGGGTACGCCTGGAGGAACAGGCGGTTGAGGGTGACCGTGGGTTCGATGTCCGGGCAGGCCGCGGCGATCCGGTCGAACTCCGCCTCCCAGCGGCCCGAGTGCTCGTCCGCGTCGACGCCGTCGACCGCCGGGGTGGTGCCGACCAGGTCGCCGTCGCGGGTCAGGAACCCGGTGTCGGCCAGGATGTTGAGCAGTGCCTCGTGCAGCCGCCGGAAGCGGTCGAGGATGCCTAGGCGGGCGCGCAGTTCCTCGGCGCTGTGCCGTTCGCCGGAGCGCCGGAAGGCTCCCATGCGCTGGTAGACGCCGAGCAGCATGGGTGCGGAGACGGCCTCCAGCTCCTCGTAGCCGATGAGAACGCGGCGGGCGGCCGGGGCGGCGGCGGTACCGGTGCCGAGGTGTCCGGCCGCGGCGGCCAGGGCGGCCGGGTGGCCACCGCCGAGGGCCTCGGCGTCCAGGGCCGGGTCGTGGCCCATGGCCTCCAGGGCCCGGCGTCCGGCGCGGATCGGCATGACCTGCGGCAGCCCGCTGCCGAGGATGCGGTGGACGGCGGCGATGCCCGCGGCGGGGCTGAAGGCCTGGATGCCGAGCCCGGCGAAGATGTCGGCGAGTCCGGGCTGGGAGCCGGAGCCGACCATGCCCCAGTAGCCCTGGTTGACGACGGTCACCGGATACGGCAGCCGGTCGCGCAGGAACAGCGCGTAGGCGTCCTCGGTGGCGGAGGCACAGATGTAGGCGCCGTTGCCGGCGAAGCTGCCGAAGGAGCCGGCGGAGGAGAAGTAGACCAGGAAGTCGAGGTCCTGGCCGTCCACGGCGTCGGCGAGAGCGGCGGCACCCTCGGTCTTGACGCGGGTCGCGGCGGTGAAGGTCTCCTCGTCGAGATCGGCGAGGGCATGGTTGTCGAACACCATCGCGGCGTGCACGACCCCGTGCAGGGCGCCGAAGCGGTGGTGCGCCTCGGCGACGGCGGCGGCGAGGTCGGCGGTGGCGCAGGCGTCGCCGCGGACGTGGGCGACCTCGCCGCCGAGGGCGCGGATCTCCTCGGCGGCGGCGCGCTGTTCGGGGCCGAGGTCGCCGCGGCTGAACCACACCAGCCGGGCCCGGTGGCGCTCGGCGAGGTGGCGGCTGAGTTCCTGGGCGATGCCGCCGGTGCCGCCGATGAGCAGATAGACGCCGCCGTCCCGGAAGACGGGGCCGGGCGCGGGCAGGGTGACGCGGCCGAGGCGGCGGACGTAGCGGGTGCCGCCGCGCAGGGCGACGGTGCGGCCGGTGGCGTCGGCGGGCATGGCCAGGATCGCGTCGGCGAGGGCGGTGGTCGCGTCCTCTCCCGTGAGCTCGGCCGAGGCGAAGTCGAGGGCGCCGACCCGGAGTTCGGGGCGCTCCTTGGCGACCACCTGGAGCAGGCCGTGCAGGCCCGCGGCGAAGGGGTTGGCGGCAGTGCTGCCCGCGACCGGGTGGACGTCGCTGGTGACGACGACGAGGCGCGCGGCGCTGATGGAGCGGACCAGGCGGAACAGGGCGAGCGAGCCGGTGCGCAGCTGCTCGGCGGCCCGGCCGGCGCCCAGGCCCTCGGCGATGCCGGTGCCGACGCCGCCGAGGTGGAGCACCAGGTCGGCGCCGTCGGTCCGCTCCAGCCAGACGGACGGGGGAAGTTCGTCGATGCGGACCGGGTCCAGACGGCTCTGGGGGATGCGGGCCGAGATCGCCTCGGCGAGCCAGGCGGAGGCCTCGGTCACCAGGGCGACGACGCGGCCCGCGCGCGGGGCGGGTCCGGGAGCGGGTTCGGGAGCGGGTTCGGGAGCGGGTTCGGGAGCGGGTTCGGGAGCGGGAGCGGGTTCGTCCTCGCGCACCCACAAGGGCCGGTAGAAGTCCGGGAGTTGCTCTGCGCGGGCGTCGTCGGACCCGGCCGGCGGTGCGGGGGTGATACGGGCCGGGGGCTCGGGGATCCAGTAGCGCCTGCGGGCGAAGGGGTACGGCGGCAGCTCGGTGCGGCGGGCCGCGGCGGGGGTGACACGGGACCAGTCGACGTCGGCGCCGGCCAGCCAGTGCTCGGCCACCGCCACCAGGTCCCGCCGGGCCAGGGCGGTCTCGAGGGCGTCGGCCTCGGCGCCGGCGAGGACGACCCGTGCCCGGGTGGCCCGGCCGGTGCCGATCCGGGCGTCGGCCGTGCCCTCGGCGTGGGCCTCCAGCAGCGCGGCCGCCTCGGCCGCCGAGCCGACGGCCAGGGCCAGCCGGAACTCGTGGGGGGTACGGCCGGACTGGAGCGTGTGGGCGATGTCGGCGAGGCGGAGGGGGCCTTCGGCCGGGCGGGTTGCTCCCTGAACAGCGGCGCCGGCCTGTGTGCCGGCCGCGCCCGACGCGTCCGGGGCGTCCGAGGCGTTGCCGGTCGGCCCGTCGGCGCCTGCGGTGCCGGCGATCGCCTGCGCCATCGCGCCCAGCGTCCGCGCCAGGGTGACGGCCGCGGGCAGGGTGTCGTCCAGTTCCGCCGTCAGCGACGCCTCGAAGCGAGCGCGTTCGGGGATGCCGAAGCCGCAGTCGGCGAGGTCGGTGCCGAGGTCGAGGTACTCGGGGGCCACGCCGACGGTTTCGGCGGCCAGGCGCAGACACAGCCGCTGGGCGTCGCCGAGGGCGTCCCGGCCGGTGCCCGCCGGGTCCGCAGCCGTGGCGCCGCGCAGGAACGCGGCGAGGTCGGCGGCGTACGCGCGCAGCCGGTCCTCGGTCTTGGCGGACAGGACGAGGAGCTGGTCGGTGTCCGGGGCGACGGGCTCGGCCGGAGGTGTGCGGTACTCCTCCACGACCAGGCAGGCGTTGGCGCCGCCCCCGCCGAAGGAGCTGACGACCGCGCGCAGCGGCAGGTCGCCGTCGTCCCCCGCGGGCGCCCAGGGCCGGAGGGTCTGCTGCACGTCGAAGGGCGTGGTGGTGAAGTCGATGCCGGGGTTGCGCCGGGCGGAGTTCAGCGAGGGCGCCAGCGTGCGGTGGCGCAGCTGGAACAGCACCTTGGTCAGGCCCGCGACACCGGCCGCCGACTCCAGGTGGCCGATGTTGGACTTCACCGAGCCGACGGCGACCGTCGGCCGCTCGGCCCGCTCCGCCGCGTCGATGCGCCCGCCGAAGGCCTCCACGAGCCCGGCGATCTCGATGGGGTCGCCGAGCGGGGTGCCCGTGCCGTGGGCCTCCACATAGCCGACGGTGGCCGGGTCGGCCTGGGCGCGGTGCAGGGCGGCGCGGATCACCTCGGCCTGCGCGGCCGCGCTCGGCACGGTGTAACCGCCCGTCTTGCCGCCCGCGTTGATGGCGGAGCCGCGGATCACGCCGAGGACGCGGTCGCCGTCGGCGATCGCGTCCTTCAGGGGCCGCAGCAGTACGGCGCCCACGCCCTCGCCGTCGACGAACCCGTCGGCGTCCGCCCCGAAGCTCCTGAGCCGGTCGCCGCGCGAGATCATCCCGCGGTCCGCCAGCATGCGCAGGTGCATGGGGTGCAGGATCAGGTTGACGCCGCCGGCGATCGCGGTGTGGCACTCCCCCGACCTGATGCTCTCGCAGGCCAGGTGGATCGCGGTGAGCGAGGCCGAGCAGGCGGTGTCGACGGCGAGGCTCGGGCCGGTGAAGTCGAAGGTGTACGAGACCCGGTTGGCGATCGACCAGTGGTTGGAGTGCGCGTCGGTGCGGACGCCGAGCGCGGTGGCCTCGCCGCCCATCCACTCGTAGTTGTTGTTCATGACGCCGGCGAAGACGCCGACCGGGCCCCGGGCGGCCAGTTCGGCGGCCGGGTGGCCGGCGTCGTCCAGGACGGCTGCGGCGGTCTGCAGGAACAGCCGCTCCTGCGGGTCCATCGCCTCGGCGTCGGCCGGCGATATCTGGAAGAAGAGCGGGTCGAACTTGTCGACGTCGTCGATGAATCCGGCCCACTTGCTGTAGCTGCCGCGCGCGCCCGCCGGGTCGTGGTGGGCATCGGCGTCCCAGCGGTCGGCGGGCACCTCGCGGATGCAGTGCCGGCCCGCGGCCAGGTTGTCCCACAGCTCGGCGGGCGTCTCGGCCAGCGGGTAGCGGCCGGCGACGCCTACGATCGCCACGCCGTCGCTCGCCGGGGCCGGGGCGGAGGCCCGGGCCAGCAGGCTCAGCAGCAGCTTTCGCTTGTCGTCCACAGTTGCTCTCTCTCACAGGTCTTCGGTCGGCCGCCGTGGGCCGGGGCGTCGCCGCCGGGAGGGGTCAGGCCTGGCCGGTGTGGCGGTCGGCCGCGCGCCGGGCCCGCCGGGAGATGCGCGGCGCCGGGGCGGTGCCGGCGCCGCCCGGGGCCGGGCCGGGGGCGAGGCCCATCAGCTCGGCGAGGTTGTCCACGAAGGACCGGATGGTGGGGAACTCGACGAAGGAGGCGGCCGGGACGTCGAAGCCCAGTTCCTGGCCGAGCCCGGCGACGACCTCGATGAGCACCAGGGAGTCCAGGCCGAGGTCGAAGAGGTTGGTGTCGAGGGCGGCGAGGTGCCGACCGCCGAGAATCCTGCCGATCGCCTCGGTGAGGTGGTCCCGGATCAGTTCGACGTTGTGCTGCGGGTCGGCCGGGTCGAAGCGGGCGAGCAACCGGTCCTCGGCCGGTGCCGCCTCGGTCCGGGCTCCGTGGTCGCCCGGCTCGACCCAGTGCCGCCGTCGTTCGAAGCGGTGGGTGGGCAGGGGCACCCGGCGGATGTCCCGGCCGGTGTGCACGGCCGCGAAGTCGAGTTCGGCGCCGAGCACCCACTGGTCGGCGGCGAGGGTGAGCAGGTGGGTGAGGCCGCCGGGTCCGCCGGCCGGCGGGCTGAGGCGGACCGCGTGCCGGCCGGCGCCGTCGAGCAGCGCGTCCAGGGAGGCCGTCGGGTCGGCCGGGCCGGTCCAGACGGCGGGGTCGCGGCCCTCGTCCTCGGTCATCCAGCGGCCGGTGCGCGGCGATACGACGGGCAGCCGGGGCGGGGCGACGCGGTGGGGTGCGGTGCCGGCGCCAAGGGCCAGGGCGAGGGCGTCGGCGAGCGGGAGGGCCTCGGCGAGGGCGGCGGCCGTGGCGAGGCCGACGCCGGTGGCGGCGAGGCCGGCCGGTGCGACGCCCCAGGCGGTGAGGGCGGTGGCGAGGGCGTACTCGTGGCAGCAGGCGGCGACCGCGCCGTCCTCGGCGAGGAGTGCCTCGGCCTCGCCGGGGCGTCCGAGGGCGGCGGCGCAGGCGTCGGCGGCATCCCGGTAGGCGGGCGCCGACGCGTACAGCTCGGCCGCGTCGGCCGGGTCGGCGCCGGTGCCGGTCAGGACGAGGACGGGGGCGCTCGGCTCGCGTCCGGTCACGCCACGGCGAAGGCGCTCCTCGTCGCCGAGGGCGAGGGCCATGGCCGCGGAGCGGGTGCTGCCGACGACCAGGGCCAGCCGGTGGGCGTGGGCGCGGCGGCCGAGGCCGAGGGTCTGGGCGACGGCGGCCGGGGCGAGGCCGGGGTGGGCGCGCAAATGGCGGGCCAGGGCGGCGGCGGCCTGTTCGAGGGCGTCCGCGGAGCGGGCGGAGAGGACCAGCAGCTCCGGCCGGCTCTCGTGCGGGGCCTGGGCGCGGGCCGGGCCCTCCTGGAGGATCACATGGGCGTTCGTACCGCCGATGCCGAAGGAGCTGACGCCGGCGCGCAGCGGGCCCGTCCCGCTCTTCCACTCGGTCTTCTCGGTGTTGACGAAGAACGGGCCGGCGGCGAAGTCGATGTCCGGGTTGGGCTCGGTGAAGTGCAGGCTTGGCACCAGGGTGCGGTGCTCCAGCATCAGCGCGGTCTTGATCAGGCCCGCCATGCCGGCGGCCGTGTCCAGGTGTCCGATGTTGGTCTTCACCGAGCCGAGCGCGCAGTACCCGGTGCGGTCCGTGCCCTGGCGGAAGGCCCGGGTGAGCGCGGCGACCTCGATGGGGTCGCCGAGCGGAGTGCCGGTGCCGTGCGCCTCGACATAGCCGATGGTCTCCGGGTCGACGTCGGCGACGTCCTGGGCGTCGGCGATGACGGCGGCCTGCCCGGAGATGCTGGGTGCGGTGTAACCGGTCTTGGCGGAGCCGTCGTTGTTGACGGCGGAGCCCTTGATGACGGCGTGGATCCAGTCGCCGTCGGCGAGGGCCTCCTTCAGCCGCTTGAGGACGACCGCTCCGGCGCCGCTGCCGATCACGGTGCCGCGGGCCTCGGCGTCGAAGGCGCGGCAGTGGCCGTCGGGCGAGAAGATCATGCCTTCCTGGTACTGGTAGCCCTGGCCGGGCGGGTTGAGGTGGACCGCGCCGACCAGGGCCATGTCGCACTCGCCGCCGAGCAGGGCGAGGCAGGCGGTGTGCACGGCGACCAGCGAGGTGGAGCAGGCGGTGTTGACGCTGACGCTGGGGCCGGTCAGGTTGAGCTTGTACGACACCCGGGTGGCGAGGAAGTCCTTGTCGTTGGCGAGCATCAGCCGGTAGTGGTCCACGGAGGACGCGGCCCGGTAGCGCTCGCCCAGGTTGTGCAGCAGGTAGGTGTTCATGCCGGCGCCGGCGTAGACGCCGATGTGGGCGTCGGTGCGCTCGGGGTCGTAGCCGGCCCGCTCCAGGGCCTCCAGGGCGCACTCCAGGAAGACCCGGTGCTGCGGGTCGAGGATCTCGGCCTCGTCCTGGGTGAACCGGAACAGCTCGGAGTCGAACAGGTCGGTGCCGGGGACGGTCTGGGCGGCCTTCACATAGCGCGGGTCGGCCAGCCGGGCGGCGGGCACGCCGGCGGCGAGGAGTTCCTCGTCGGTGTACCGGGTCAGCGTCTCGCGGCCTTCGCCGAGGACGTCCCAGAAGAGGTCGACGGAGTCGGCGCCCGGGAAGCGGCAGGTCATGCCGATGATGGCGACGTCGGAGTCGGAAAGCGTCATGGTGCTGGTTCTCCTGCTCGGGTGTCAGCTCAGCCGTATGCCGAGGTCGGCGGCGACGGATCGCATGTCGAGGAAGCTGCGGGCGACGAAGCGGGCGGCGTCCTCGGAGGCGTCCATGCGCTGGAAGACGTCGACGAGGCTGCGCTCCTGCTCGTCGCGGTCGCCCTCCCCCGCCGCGATCTCCCTGACGACCCTGCCGAGCCGGTGCTCGACGTCCGCGAGGTCGAGGGAGCGCGGGAACTTGATGCTGAAGGTGTTGCGGTCGTAGGAGGCGTTGCGCTTGACGGACCGCACATGGCTGGCCGCGTTGAGCTTGTAGAACATGCAGTCGAAGTTCGCGAACGAGTAGTAGTTCAGCAGCGGGAAGAGCGTGCAGTGGGTCTCCAGCGGCGAGGACTGGTACAGGCCCTTGGCGCGCAGTTCCTCGACGATGCGGTCGGGGTCGTACTCGTGCCGCATGGCGATGAACGGAAAGACGATCTTCGGCAGGTTCTCGTCGTCGTCGAAGAGGAGCTCCTCCAGCTGCCCGCCGAAGAGCGTGTCGGCGAGCCGCTCGCCGAACGTCTTGTAGAAGCCGCGCACGACCTCGCGGACGTTGGACTCCATGGTGAGGATCTGCTGCGGGTCGGCGCACAGCGCGATGTAGGGGATCTTCTGCCGGTAGGCCATGAGGATCGCGCGCAGCACGAAGAAGGTGCGGCAGGAGACGCAGGGCAGCTTCTCGTCGAGGTACTTGCCGGGCTTCTTCGGCGCGGGACGGTTGAACACCTCGCGCATCATCAGCTTGATGTTGTCGTCGTCGGCGTCGAGGACGAACGTCGCCGGGATCTTCTCCCGGGCCAGCGCGATGTTCTGGGCGGCGTGCACGCTCTCGAAGGGCACGTCGAAGGTGAAGGCCAGCACCCGCTTGCCGTACTCGTTGACGAACTTGTCCAGCATGTACGTGCTGTCCTTGCCGCCGCTGTACATGAAGAGACAGTCGTACTCGCCGCTCCCGGACGGCGCCTGCTGGAACTCGGTGAACACCTCGCTGGTGTAGCGGTAGTTGACGAGCAGGTCCTCGGCGAAGTCCAGGTTGCACAGGTTGCACACCCCCTGGTCGTCGAGCACCACTCCCGGATGGCCGGCTTTGAGCGCGCAGACCTGGCAACTGGACACGGAACCCCCTGGCGAGACGGACGGATCGGGCTGTGCGGTGGGTGCGGCGACATCGTGCCGGCCGGTCATGAGGACCGCCCCCTGCGGTCGCGGCGGCGGGCGAGCGCCGCCGTGTCCCGGGAGCGCCGGGGCCGGGACACGGCGGGCTCGGCGGGGCGGCCGGCGTCGGCGACATGGGCGGCCATGGCCCGTACGGTCGGATGGCCGAACATGTCGAGGCGGGTGACCTGGAGGCCGAGCCGCTCGCGCAGGTTCGCCACCACGGACGTCAGGCGCAGCGAATCGCCGCCGACGTCGAAGAAGTTGTCCTCGGCGCCGACCTGCTCCAGGCCGAGCGCCCGGCACCAGACCTCGGCGATGCGCCGCTCCAGGTCGGTGCGGACGGCCGTCGCGCCGCCGGCGACGCGGACGACGTCCGGCTCGGGCAGGGCCCCCCGGTCGACCTTGCCGTTCGGGGTGAGCGGCAGCCGGGGCAGGACGACGAGGGCGGAGGGAACCATGTAGGCGGGCAGGCGCTCGCCCAGGGCGGCGCGCAGCCCGGCGGTGTCCGGCGGGCCGGCCGGGCCGACCAGGTAGCCGGCCAGGCGGCGTTCGCCGGGCCGGTCCTCGCGGACGACGGCGACGGCGGCGGTGACGCCGGGCAGTCGGCGCAGGGCGGACTCCACCTCGCCGAGTTCGATCCGGTAGCCGTTGAGCTTGATCTGGCCGTCGATCCGCTCCAGGTACTCCAGGCGGCCGTCGGGCAGGTGGCGTACCAGGTCGCCGGTGCGGTAGGCGCGTCCGGCGCCGCCGCCCGGGGCGGTGACGAAGCGTTCGGCGGTCAGCTCGGGCCGGGCGAGGTAGCCGTCGGCGACGCCGTCGCCGGACAGGTACAGCTCGCCGGGGATGCCGGGCGGGACCGGGACGCCGCGCTCGTCGAGGACGTGGCAGCGGGTGTTGCCGATGGGCCGGCCGATGGTGGCCGCCTCGCCGGGCAGCACCCGGTCCACGGTGGACCAGACGGTGGTCTCGGTCGGGCCGTACATGTTGTACAACGCGCCGACCCGGGGCGCGAGTTGCCCGGCCAACTCGGGGGGCAGCGGTTCGCCGCCGCACAGCGCCCGCAGCGCCGGATCGCCGCGCCAGCCGGCGGCGAGCAGCATCTGCCAGGTGGTCGGGGTGGCCTGCAGGACGGTGGGCGCGGAGCGTTCCACGCGCTCGCGCAGGGCGACGCCGTCGGCGGCCTCGGCGGCGGAGAGGACCTCCACGGTGCCGCCCCGCACCAGCGGCAGGTACAGCTCCAGGCCTGCGATGTCGAAGCACACGGTGGTCAGCGCGAGCAGCGAGTCCCGGGAGCCGAAGCCGGGCCTGCGGGCCATCGTCCACAGGAAGTTGACCAGCGCCCAATGGCCGACCTGGACGCCCTTGGGCAGGCCGGTGGAGCCGGAGGTGTAGATCACGTAGGCGGGAGCGTCGGGGTCGGAGCGGTCCAGGGGGGCGGCCGGGGGCCCGGCGGTGAGCGCGGTGGAGACCGGCACCGGCGTGACCGGGAACTCCGCCAGGGCGGTGCCCAGCGTCTCGTCGGTCACGACCAGTCGGGCGCCGGAGTCCTGGAGCATGTGGCCGATCCGGGCGGGCGGGTAGATCGGGTCGATCGGCACGTAGGCGGCGCCGGTGCGCAGGACGGCGAGCAGGCTGACCAGCAGTTCGGGCGAGCGCTCCAGGAAGACGCCGACGACCGTGCCGGGGCCCGCGCCGAGGCCGGCGAGGTGCCGGGCCAGCCGGTCGGCCGCCTCGTCGAGTTCGCCGTAGGTGAGGGCGCGGTCCTGGAAGCGGACGGCGGTGGCGTCCGGCGCGGCGCAGGCGATGTCGGTGACCAGCCGGGTCACGGTCTCCTCGCGCGGATACTCCTCGGCGGTGTCGTTCCACCGGTCGAGCAGTTCCCGCTCCTCGGGTGCGAGCGGGTCGGCGGTGCCGAGTGGGCGGTGGGGGTCGGTGGCGAGGGCGTCGAGGAAGGCGGCGAAGTGCCCGGCGAGCCAGCGCTCGTGGTCCGCGGTCAGTCCGGCGCCCGCGTGGAAGCCGACGGCTCCGTCGGCGTCGATGCGGACGGTCAGCGGCCGGTCCTCCGTTTCGGCCGCGCCGCCGGGCAGTACGACGGCGACGGGCAGCCCGGTGCGGGCGGCACCGGTCAGGTCCGGGTGGCGCAGCGGCACGTCACGCCGGTACGGCGTGCGGTCCCGGAGTTCGTCGAGCGCGGTGCCGATCAGTTCGGTGAGGTCGGACAGGGTCAGGTCGAGCAGCCCCTCCGGGGTGTGCAGGGGCACGTCGGACGCCAGGATGCGGGAGGCGGCCGGGGAGGCCGCCCGCGGGACGGACACGGCGACGTGCCGCTCGTCGCCCCGGGTGAGCCGGGCCAGGAAGGCCAGGGCGGCGGCCAGGGCCGGCCGCTCGGGCTGCGTTCTCCGCTCGCGCAGGGCCTCGGGCAGCGGGACCGGGCCCGCCGGGCGGGCCACCGGGTGCAGCGGGCCGAACCTCGGCGGGAGCACCGGCCGCAGCGACCGCAGGGCGGGCAGCCAGCGGCGCTCCTGGCGGTGGGCGGCGCGGGCGGCCTCCGCGAGTTCGGCGACGGCCGCGTCGGGCAGGTGCGGGAAGCGGCCGCCGAGTTCCCGGGCCAGGGCGCGGGGGTCGAGCCGTTCCCCGGACAGGGCGGCGAGGTGGGTGAGGCGGACGTCACGGTCGCCGGTGGCCACGGTGAGGGCGTCGGGGCCGACGTCGACGACGGTGCCGGGCGCGGCGTCGGAGGGCCGGTCGGTGACCTCCACGGCGCGGACGGCCAGCAGGTCGTCGCCGCGGGCCAGCAGCGCCGTGCCGAAGTCGTTGCGGCGGCGTCCGAACGCGGTGGCCCGCACCAGCGCGTCCAGTTCGGCGGCGGGCTGGCGCCAGTCGAACACACCGCCCCGGGGCAGGCCGTCGTACCGGCCGTGGTAGGTACGCAGGCCCAGGTCCTGGGGCGTGCGGGTGGCCGTGCCGGCGGCCAGTTCGTCGACGAGTTCGGCGAAGGACTCGACGCCTGCCTCGAAGCAGGCGACGTCGAGGTCGTGCACCGTGGCCGCCGGGTCGACGGGCACCGTGCGCCGCTTGAGCAGGTCGCCGGTGTCGGCCTCCAGGTGCATCACGTGCCAGGCGACGCCGTGCTGCTTGTCGCCGTCGAGGATGGCCCAGCTGGTGGCGAACAGACCCGCGTGTCCGGGCAGCGGACCGTCGTGGAAGTTGACGGGCAGCCGGGCGGGCAGGGCGAGCACCTCCTCCGGGAGCATCCGGAGGTTGGCGATGCTGAACAGGTAGTCGAAGCGCAGCGGGGCCAGCCGCTCGGCGAGGTCCGCGCCGAACGGTACGGCGGGCAGCCCCTCCCCCTCGGCCCAGTCGAGCAGCTCGGCGGAGGGGGACACCACGGCGGCCACCGTGTGTCCGCGGGCCACGAGCAGCCTGGTGCACTCGACGAGGAGGGTCTCCTCGCCGATCACGACACAGCTGAACGGCTCGGCAGTCATCGTCCGCCTCCTTCGGACTCCCCGCGCTGGGAGAGCAGTTCGGCCAGCAGCTCGTCGACGGCCGCGTCGGACAGGCCCGCGACCAGGCGCTCGGCGTCACCGGCCGGGGCGGGTTCGGGCGCTGCGGGGGTGGTGGGCTGGAGGGTGGTGGGCTGGGGGGTGGTGACGGGGGCATCGGGAATGTCGGGGGTTGCGGGGCTGGGGGTCCCGGCGCCGAGGTGCCCGGCCAGCTGCCGGATGGTGATCCGCTCGAACAGCAGGGTCGCCGGCTGGGGTCCGTAGACCGCTTCCAGGGCGCGGGTCAGCTCCAGGACGACCAGCGAGTCCACGCCGTAGTTCTCGAAGGTGAGGTCGGGGTCGAGCCGGTCGGGGGTCGTCTCCAGGACGCGGGCGAAGACGTCCGTCACCTGGCGCAGGGTGTCGTCCTGGGAGGCCGGGGGGACGGGGGCGACCGGGGCCACGGCGGCAGCCGGCGCAGGGGCCGGAGCCGGGGTCCGCCTCGGCTCGCGCTCGGCCGCCGCAGCCCGCCCGCCGCCGGGCACCACGCCGTCGCTGACGGCGGCGACGACGCTCTGGAAGGCCGGTCCGGCCTCCGTCGTCGGGGCGGCCGCGCTGATGTCCGTGAAGCCGCACGCGGCCAGCGCGTCCCGCCACTGGCGCTCGCTCGCCAGCGGGGAGCGAGGCATGCGCTGCTCGGGGTCCGAGAACAGCCACCAGCCGGCCGTCAGGCCGAAGACCAGCGCCAGCTGGCGCCGCGCCCGGGTGCCCTCCACCAGCAGCAGCGCGCCGCCCCGCCGCAACAGCCGCTTGGCCCCGGTCAGCGTGTCGGACAGCCGCCGGGTGGCGTGCAGGACGTTGGTGGCGAGCACCACGTCGTGGGCGCCGAGGGGCAGGCCCTGCCCGGCCGCGTCGGCCTCGATGTCCAGCACCTCGAAGCGGGTGAAGGGGTACTGCGCGCCGAAGCGGTTCCTGGCCTTGCGGACGAAGGCCGCGGAGACGTCGGTGAAGACGTACTCGATGCCGTCGCCGTAGGGGACGAGGGCGGCGAGCACGGCCGCCGTGGTGCCGCCCGTGCCGGCGCCGATCTCCAGGATCCGCACCGGTGCGGTGGGGTCGGCGGCCCGGCGGGCTCCGACCTGCTCGGCCACGAGCCGCGCCACCTCCCCGTTGCAGCGGTCGGTGACCGGGTCGCCCCGGTAGACGGCGGCCACCCGCTCGGCGGAGCCGTCGGGGAAGAGGATCTCCATGGCGGGGCGGCGGCCGGTGAGCACGTCGGGCAGCGCGGTCAGGCAGTCACCGAGGAGCGTGACGACCGGCGCGAGGGCCGGATGGCGCTCCGTCAACCGTGCCAGTTCGAGGACGAGTTCCGCCTCGGGCGCGGTTCTGCGGCCCGTCGCGCGCAGGCGGCCGCCGTCCGTGACGGTCAGCCAGTCCGCCTCGGCCAGCATGTCCAGCTGCGCCTGGAACAGCGCGGCGTGCTCGGGCACCACGCCCAGGCGGGCGGCGAGTTCCTCCCGGGAGGCCTCGCCCGCGCCGAACAGACCCGCCCGGTCGAGCACCGACGCCAGCAGGCGCAGCGCCAGCTCCTCCCCCTCGGCGACCGCACGCTGGTGCGCGGCCAGTTCACGGTCGGCACCGGGCGCGCCCGGGAAGCGGACCTCGGGCAGCGGGTCCGGCGCGCCGCCCGGCAGCACGCTCAGGGTGCGGTCGGGGTCGATGCCAAGGTTGTCCAGGATGGGCCGGTCGGCGTCCAGGACGAACACCTGGGGCAGCCCGGCCGCCAGGGTCCGCTCGACGACGGCCATGCCCTGCTCGGCGCTCAGCGGCCGGATGCCGGCGGCGCCGAAGCGACGCAGCACCCGCTCCCGCTCCGGGTCGCCGCCCGCGTGCCAGTAGCCGAGGTTGAGGACCCGCACCGGGAAGGGCAGGGTGCGGGCGGCGTGCAGGGCCCAGGCGTCGGCGAAGGTGCAGCCGGCGGCGTAGCCGGCCTGGCCGTGGTTGCCCTCGAAGACCACGCCGGACGAATAGAGGAGCGCGAAGTCCAGCGGCACCTCGCGCACCGCGTGCAGCAGGCTCCAGGTGGAGTCGGCCCTGGACTCCAGGGCGGTCCGCAGCCCGTCCTCCGGCAGTTCCCTCAGCACCTGGTCGACCAGCACCATCGCGGCGTTGATCACCCCGTGCAGGGCGCCGAACTCCTGTACGGCGAGATCGACGGCCCCCTTGAGCGCGTCCGGGTCGGTGGCGTCGAGGGCGAGGTAGCGGACCTCGGCGCCCGCCTTCTCCAGCTCCGCGACGGTCTGCCGCCGGGTCTCGTCGAGCGGGGAGCGGCCGACCACGACCAGCTTCGCGCCGTAGGCACGGGCCAGGTGCCGGCAGGTGTCCCTGCCGACGGCGCCGAGCCCGCCGACGATCAGGTAGACGCCGCCCGGCCGGAACCGGGGTGCGGCGGCGGGCAGTTCGACCCGCTCCAGGGTGCGCACCCGGCGGACGCCCGCGCGCAGCGACACCGGAACCGGCCGGGCCGGGAACGGCTCGGCCACGATCGCGTCGGCCGCCCGGGCGGCCTCCGCCGCACGTACGTCGACGAGCGCCACGCGCAGTGCGGGGAACTCCTTGGCCGCGACGGCGGCCAGGCCGGCGGTCCCGGCGGCCCACGGGGTGGAGTCGTCGCCCGCCTCCAGCGGGTGGACGTCCGTGGTGACGACCTTCAGACGGGTCTCGCGTTCCAGCAGGCCGTGCCGGGCCAGCGCCCGCACCAGGCGGTACAGGGCGACCGGGCCCCGGTCGGTCAGGGCGCGCAGCTCGGCGCGGCCGGCGGGCTCGCGCCCGGGGGCCGTGGCGAGGAAGTAGACGAGGTCCGGTGCGCCGGATCCGGCCAGGGCGCGGTCGAGTTCGGCGTCCGTGAGGCCGCCGGGGCCGACCGGGAGCCGTCGTACGTCGGCGCGGTGGTGGGCGCGGGCGATGCCGGCGGCGGGCTCGGCGTCCAGTCGCTCGCCGACCAGCAGCACGCTGCGGGCGGCCGCGGCGCGCTCCTCGGCGGGCCGGGCGGTCCACACCGGCCGGTGCACGACCACCGCGGACGGCTTGGCCTCGCGGTAGGTCAGGCCCTCGAACCGGACCCGTACCGCTCCGGTGTCGTCGCAGAGCAGCACCTCGCAGCGGTCGGTCCCGGTCTCCCGGACGTACGACCAGCCGGTCGTGGGGACGGGGCCGAACACCTCGACGCGGTCGGCCGCGAACGGCAGCATCGGCCGGGCGTGTTCGCCCCGGCGGCGGACCAGCAGGGCGGCGACGGTGTGCAGGGCGGCGTCCAGGACGCCCGGGTGCAGGGCGTGCGCCGGGTCGTCGCCGGCCGGCTCGCCGATCCGGCCGAGCACCTCGTCCCGGCCGGTCCACACCTGCCGGACGCGGCGGAAGAACGGCCCGTACGGCAGCCCCTGCCCGGCCAGCGCCCGGTAGAAGGAGCCTTCGCCCGGGCCATCGTCTAGGCGGGCGCGCAGCGCGGTGACGTCGAGGGGTGCGGGCGCGGCCGGGGCGGCGGCGAGGCGGCCGCAGGAGCGTACGGCGTCGTCGGCGCCGCGGATCTCGTACCGGTCGCCGTCGAAGGCCACCGCCACCGTCTCCTCGGCCCCGCTCAGGGCCAGCGGGACGACCCAGCGGACGTCCACGCAGGCCCGCCCGGCCAGTCCCCCGCTCGCCTCGGCGACCAGGTCCAGATGGCCGACACCGGGCAGGACGGGCCGCCCGTCGACCACATGGTCGCGCAGCACCGGCTCGTCGGCGGCGAGCAGGCGCTCCCACCGGCGCGGGCCCTGCGCGAAGACGGGGGCGGGCGTGGTGTCGAGCCAGTGCCGTACCCGCTCGAAGGGGTACGTCGGCAGCGGCACCCGGCGGCGCTCGGCGGGGCGCAGACGGTGCAGCAGGTCCCAGTCGACGGTGACGCCCGAGACCCACAGCCGGCCGAGGAGGTCGTCGGCACCGGCCGCGATCTGGGCGGCGAGGAAGTCCTCGCCCCCGCTGCCGTCGGTCAGCAGGCCGGCCAGCGGCGGGTGCTGCTCCACCCGGCCCCGGTGCAGCCACTGGCCGTCCTCGCCCCGGCCGACGGCGGCGAGCCTGCCGGCCGCGTCCGCGAGGTCGGCGGCGACGAACGCCAGCCGTACGGCGAGGGGTTCGCGGCCCACACGCAGGGTGTGGGCGACGTCGGCCAGCCTCGGGGCGCCCGGCTCGGCGAGGGCGCGGCCCAGGTCTGCGGCGCGGGCGCGCAGCCGGTCCTCGTCGCGGGCGGACAGGACGATCAGCTCCGTCTGCTCGGGCCCGGCCGGGGCCGGCTCGGGGGTCAGGTACTCCTCCACGATCACGTGCGCGTTGGTGCCGCCCGCCCCGAACGAGCTGACGGCGGCGCGGCGCGGCTGCGGACGGCCGTCGGTGTCGTACGCGCGCGGCCACGGCGCCGTCTCGCGCTGCACGGTGAACGGCGAGCTCTCGAAGTCGATGACCGGGTTGAGTTCCTCGGCGTGCAGCGTGGGCAGCAGTGTGCCGTGGCGCAGCTGCAGGACGGCCTTGGTGAGCCCGGCGATGCCGGCCGCGCCCTCCAGGTGGCCGATCGCGGACTTCACCGAGCCGAGCGCGCAGAATCCCGTGTCGCCGGTGTGCCGGGCGAAGGCCTGGGCGAGCGCGGTGTGCTCGATCGGGTCGCCCAGGGCGGTGCCGGTGCCGTGCGCCTCGACGAGGCCGATGGTGCGGGCGTCGATGCCCGCGGCGGCCAGCGCCTGTTCCACCACCGCCTGCTGGGCCTGTGGGTTGGGCACGGTGTAGCCGCTGGTCCGGCCTCCGTGGTTGACGGCGCTCGCGCGGATCACGGCGTGCACGGTGTCGCCGTCGCGGACCGCGTCCGACAGCCGCTTGAGCAGCACCGCGCCGACGCCCTCGCCGGGCACGTACCCGGTGCCGCCCGCGCCGAAGGCCCGGCAGCGACCGTCGGCGGACAGCATCGTCTTGCGGCTGAGGTGCACGTACTTGTCGGGGTGCACGGCGACGTTGACGCCGCCGGCGACGGCGTACGAGCACTCGCCGCGGCGGATGCTCTCGCAGGCCTGGTGCACGGCGACGAGGGAGGCGGAGCAGGCGGTGTCGGTCACCACGCTCGGGCCGCGGAAGTCGCCGAAGTAGGAGACCTGGTTGGCGATGGCGGAACGGTTGGCCAGCACGACCTGGTGGTTGCCGCGGGCCGACTCGGCGGCGGCGAGGATCGCGTAGTCGTCCCACATGACGCCGACGAACACGCCGACGTCGTGCCCCTGGCCGCCGTGGCGGGGCGCCGGGATCCGGGACGGCGGGTAGCCGGCGTCCTCCAGCGCGGACCAGGCCGTCTGCAGGAAGAGCCGCTCCTGCGGGTCCATCGTGCGGGCCTGCTTGGGCGCGATCTGGAAGAACAGGGAGTCGAAGGAGTCGACGTCCGACAGGAAGCCGCCCCAGCGGCTGTAGCTGCGGCCCGGTGCGGCCGGGTCCGCGTCGAACAGGGCGTCGGCGTCCCAGCGGTCCGCGGGGACCTCGGTGACGCAGTCGCGGCCCTCGGCGAGGTTGCGCCAGAACTCCTCCAGGGTGTCCGCCCGGGGGTAGCGGCCGCTGATGCCGATGATGGCGATCGGTTCGTCGGCGTCCGGGCGGACGGGCGGGGTGTGCGGGCTCCGGGCGGGCGCCGACGCGGGAGCGGTGGCGTCCCGCCGCGAGGGCTGTGTCTCCTGCCGCGACGGCTCGGTCTCCTCGGGGAACAGACGGGTGACGGCGTCGGCCTGCTCGGCGAGGATGTGGTCGGCCAGCTCGTCGACCGTCCGGAACTCGAAGAACACGGTGCCGCGCAGGCCCGGGAAGTCCTTGCCCAGCAGCGAGTTGGACTCCATGACCAGCACCGAGTCCAGGCCGTAGCCGTCCAGCGGGACGCGGCTGTCGAGGCGCCCGGCGGGCAGCTTGAGCACGCCCGCGAGGACCTCGCGCAGGTGCTCCACCAGCCGGTCCCGGAGCCACCCGGCGCGGGCGGCGGCGGCGGGCGCCGGCGCCACGGGCGGGGACGGGGCGGGCCGGGACGGGGCCGGCGGGCCCGTCAGGGCGGCGTCGACGGCCGCCGGGTCGCCCCAGGCGGGCACGAGCCACGGGACGCCGGGGGCGAAGGAGCGGGCGAGGAGGTCGAGGCCCGCTCGCGCGGTCAGCGCCCGCATCCCGCTGCGGCGGGTGTATGCGGCCAGTTCCTCCTCGCGGACCAGCCCGTCGACCCCGCCGACCGCCCAGAGCGGCCAGGCCAGGGACAGGCTGCGACCGTGCCCCTCGCCCCGGCGCACCCGGCGGTCGCGGAGCACCGTGTAGAGGTCGGCGAAGCGGTTGGCGGTGGCGTAGCCGGCCGCTCCGAAGTCACCGATGAGGGAGGAGACGGAGGAGAAGACCACGAAGAGGTCGAGGGGATCCTCGCGGGTCAGGCGGTCCAGGTGGACCAGGCCGTGTGTCTTGGCGCCGAGCAGCCGGGCGAAGCGCTCCCGGTCGCCGTCGGCGCGGCCCTCGTCGGCGACGCCCGCCAGGTGGAACACGCCGTGCGGGGCGCCGAACCGGTCCCGGGCGGCGGCCAGCGCCGCGCCGAGCTCGTCGGCCCGGGCCACGTCGGCGCGCAGCGCGAGCACCTCGGCGCCGAGGCCGGTCAGCGTGCGGTGCCAGGCGCGGGTCCCCTCATCGGGCTCGGAGCGGCCGATCAGCACCAGCTTGGCCGCGTGGGTGCGGGCCAGATGCTCGGCGAGGACCCGGCCGACGGCCCCGGCGCCGCCGGTCACGACGTACACGCCCCCGTCCCGCAGGGGCACGTCGGCCGGGGCAGCCGGGCCGGTGAGCGGGCGCAGGGAACGTATCTGCCGCTCGCCGGAGGCCGTACGGCGGACCTCCATGCCTGCGGCGCGGGGTGCGGCGCGCAGTTCCACCGCCACGGCCCGGGCGACCTCGGCGGCCGGGGCCGCCCTGTCGACGCCGAGGGTGAGCAGTTCCAGGCGCGGCGCGACCGGCCCCGTGGAGCGGGCGAACCCGGCCAGGGCGACCCACTCGGGCCGGTCCTCGCCGGCGTCCTGCGTGTGCAGCACCAGGCAGCGCACCCGGCCGGGCAGCACGCCGGTGCGGGCCGCGTCGAGCACGTCCAGGACGGGGGCGCAGGCGCGGTCGAGCAGGTCGGCGGGCGAGCCGTCGGCCGCGTCGCCGAGGACCACGGCGAGGTCGAGCCCGTCCTCGTCGGCGAGGGAGGCGAAGCGGCCGGTGTCCTCGCCGAGGGCGACGACGCGCCGCCACCCGCCCGTCGCGGCCAGCGCGGACTCCAGTTCCGGGTGCCGGCCGAGCAGAACGAGGGTCCCGGCGGCGTCCGCCGGTTCCGGGTCGGCGACGGGGCGCCAGTACGGCTCGTAGAGGCGGGGTTCGCCGGAGGCGGGCTCAGGCTCGACCTGCGCGGTGGGTGCGGCGGACGAGGCCGGTGAGGCCGATGCGGCAGGCGCGGCGGATGCGGCAGGGGCGGCGGACGCGGCAGGGGCGGCAGGCGCGGCCGGTGCGGCGGGCACGGCCGGTGCGGCCGGTGCGGCGGGCACGGCTGATGCGGCAGGCACGGCAGGCACGGCAGGCACGGCAGGCGCGGCCGGTGCAGCGGGCACGGCCGGTGCGGCAGGCACGGCCGGTGCAGCGGGCACGGCCGGTGCGGCAGGCACGGCCGATGCGGCAGGCACGGCAGGCACGGCCGGTGCAGCGGGCACGGCCGGTGCAGCGGGCACGGCCGGTGCGGCCGGTGCGGCCGGCACGGCCGGTGCGGCGGGCGTATGGCCGGCGAGCGCTGCCTGGGCGTCGGCTGCGGGGCGCGCGAGCGTCGCCCGGGTGTCGGCTGCGGGGCCCGCCAGGGCCGTCCGGGTGCCGGGCAGGCGGCCCGCGAAGTCCCGTACGGAGGCGAGCACGCGGCCCTGGTCGTCGTACACGGTCAGGTCGAAGCGGCGCACGCCCGCCGACTCGCCGACCAGTCGGGCGTGCGCGTGGCAGACCTCGGGCAGCGGGGCGAAGGAGTCCAGGGCGCCGAGGCTGAAGGGGACGGCCAGCTCACCGGGGCGCGGCGCGGTGGTCCGGCCGGTCCAGTGGCAGGCCCGCAGGGCGCCGTCGAGGAGCGCCGGGGGCAGCTGGGCGCCCGGGGCGGTACCGGCCGGGGCAAGCCGGACCAGTGCCTCGCCGGGGCCGACCCGGATCTCGTCGACGACCCGGAAGGAGGGGCCGTACGCGAACCCGGCGGCCGCGTACTCGGCGTACGCGGTGGGTCCGTCGCGTACGACGGACAGCCGGGCGCGCAGCGCGGCGAGGTCCTCGGCGGCCGCAGGGGCGGCGGGGGCCGGGACGGCACCGCCGCGGGCGTGGGTGGTGCGGTCGGCACCGGTCCGGCTGTACACCTCGAAGGCCAGCCCGGTGCCGTCCGTGCGGAAAGAGACGTACAACTCCAGTTCGCCGTCGGCGAGTTCGACGGCCCGGCCCCACACCACCTCGCGCAGGGCGTGCCGGGTGCCGGGCTCGGCGAGCGCGGCTGCGGCGCGGACGAACTCCAGCGTCGCCGCGCCCGCGAGCAGCGGCCGGCCCTCGATCACATGGTCGCGCAGCAGCGGGTCGTGCGCGCGCAGCGTCTTGCGGAAGCGGACCTCGGCGACCGTGGACTCGTTGGCGTCGACCAGCGGATGCGGAGCGGCCGTGCCGAGGTCGGGGTCGAGCGGGATCCAGTGGCGCTCGGGGGCGAACGGGTACTGCGGGGCGCGCGTCCGGCGCGGGGCGGGGCCCGGCCGGCCGGCGTGCCAGGCCGCCCAGTCGACGTCGGAGCCGTCCAGCCAGCGGCGGGCCAGGTCGCCCAGCGGGCCCGGGTCGGTGGGGGCGGGGGCCGGGCCGCCGCCGGCGAACCGGCGCAGGGCGGCGACGAGTTCGGCGCCGTCGGTGGCCGTCACCGCGAGCCGGGCGTCGAGGGGCTCGCGGCCCACCTGGGTGGTGAAGCACAGGTCGGCGAGCGGCACGTGCTCGCTGCGGACGAAGCGGGCGGCCGACTCGGCGTAGGCGCGCAGCCGTTCCTCGTCGCGGGCGGAGAGCAGGAACAGCACGGGTTCGTCGGTGCGCTGCTCGCCCGCCGGGACGTCGGTGACCGGATCGGGGTTCGGGGACTCCTCCAGGACGAGGTGGGCGTTGGCGCCGCCCGCGCCGAAGGAGCTGAGTCCGGCACGGCGCGGCCGGTCCCCGTCGGGCCAGGCGGACAGTTCGCGCTGGACGCGGAACGGGGAGCGCTCGAAGTCGATGTTGGGGTTCAGCTCGGCCGAGTGCAGCGAGGGGACGAGCGTGCGGTGCCGGAACTGCAGCAGCACCTTGGTGAGTCCGGCGATGCCGGCCGCGGACTCCAGGTGCCCGATGTTGGACTTGACCGAGCCGATCGGCCAGGTGCCGGGTGCGGCCTCGGCGGACCGGTAGGCGTGGGTGAGGCCGGTCAGCTCGATCGGGTCGCCCAGGGCGGTGCCGGTGCCGTGGGCCTCGACGTAGCCGATGTCGTGCGGGGTGACGCCGGCCCGTTCCATCGCGGTGGTGATCGCCGCCTGCTGGGCGCGCGGGTTGGGCACGCTGTAGCCGTTGGTCCGGGCGCCGTGGTTGACGGCGCTGCCCAGGATCAGGCCGTGGATGCGGTCGCCGTCGGCCAGTGCCTTGCGGTAGGGCTTGAGCAGGACGGCGCCGACGCCCTCCCCGGGCACATAGCCGTCGCCGTCCGCGCCGAAGGCCCGGCAGCGGCCGTCGGAGGACAGGAAGCGGCCCTGGCTGAGGAAGGCGAACTTGTACGGGTGGACGGAGACGTTGACGCCGCCGGCGACGGCCAGTTCGCTCTCGCCCCGGCGCAGGCTCTCGCAGGCCAGGTGGATCGCGGTGAGCGAGGAGGAGCACATGGTGTCCAGGGCCATGCTCGGACCGGACAGGTCCAGGGCGTGGCTGACCCGGTTGGCGATGGTGGCGAAGGACGAGCCGGTGAGCGGCCGTCCGCCGCGCAGGGCGTCCAGGGCGCCGTGGAACTGGTACTCGCCGTACATCACGCCGACGTACACGCCGACGGGCCGGCCGGCCAGGTCGGAGCGGCGGTAGCCGGCGTCCTCCAGGACGTGCCAGGCATTCTGCAGGAACAGGCGCTCCTGGGGGTCCATCAGTTCGGCCTGGCGCGGGGAGATGCCGAAGAAGAGCGGGTCGAAGCGGTCGACGTCGCGCAGGAATCCGCCCCACCGGGTGTGGGCGAGGCCGGGCGCCGCCGGGTCCGGGTCGTACCAGCGGTGGCTGTCCCAGCGCTCGGCGGGGATCTCGGTGACTGCGTCGCGGCCCTCGGCCAGGGTGCTCCAGAGCTCGTCGAGGTCGTCGGCGGCCGGGTAGCGGCCGGCCAGGCCGATGACGGCGATGGCGTCGGTGTCATCCCCGGCGGGTACGGCGGGTACGGCGGGTTCGACGACGCCGGTTCGTGCGGTACGGCGCGGGGCGCGCGGCGGGCGCGGGGCGGTGGCTTCGGCCGTGGGCGTGGGCGTGACCGGTGCGGCCGGCGGTGTGCCGCCGGTCAGCTCGGCCGCGTGGTGCTCGGCGAAGTAGCCGGCGAGTTCGCCGAGGGTGGCGTATTCGAAGAACAGGGTCTTGGACAGGGCGTCGAAGTGCCGGTCCAGCCCGCGGTTGAGCTTGGCGATCATCAGCGAGTCGATGCCGAGCCGGTCGAACGGGGCGTCCTCGGCCAGTTCGGCCGGCTCCAGGCCGGTCTCGGCGGCGATCAGCTCGCGCAGCAGCCGGAGTGCCTCCTCGCGCGGGCCGCCGCCCGTGGCGGGCACGGTGGCCGTGGCGGGCGCGGTGGCCGTGGCGGTCCGGGCCGCCCGGGCGACAGGTGCGGTGAGCGCGGTGGTGATGGTGCGGAGGTCTCCGTAGGCGGCGACGAGCGCGCCGGGGGTGCCGAGGGCCTGCTCGAACAGGGCGAGGCCGGTCTGTGTGGGCAGTACGCCGAATCCGGTGCGGGCGGCGATGTCCGCGGCGGCCTCGGTGCTCTGGCGCATCCCGCCGTCGGCCCACATCGGCCAGGCGATCGCGGTGATCCGTCCGTGCCGTTCGGCGTAGGCCTCCAGGTAGGCGTTGGCGTACGCGTAGTCGGTCTGGCCGGGGTTGGCGATGTGGGCGGCGATGGAGGAGAAGGCGACGAAGAAGTCCAGCGGATCGTCGGCGGTGGCGGCGGCCAGGGCCTCGACACCGGCGACCTTGGGGGCCAGGACGGCGGCGAAGTCCTCGGCGGACTTGGTCAGGGCGAACCCGTCGCGCAGCACACCGGCGGCGTGGACGACACCGTTGAGCGGACCGAACTCGGCACGCACCTCGGCGAGTCGCCGGGTCAGGGCGTCCGGGTCGGACACGTCGACGCTGCGGTGGACCAGGCGTTCGTCCAGGTCGGCGGGCCGTTCGCGGCGGCCCAGCAGGACCACGCGGGCGTCGGCCCGGGAGAGCAGCCGGTCGGCGACGGCGCGGCCCAGTCCGCCCGCGCCGCCCGTCACGACGTACACGCCGCCGTCGCGGACCGCTGCCGGGTCGACGGCCGGGGCCGGCCCGGCCTGCGGGATCCGGCGGCCCTGTGCGGTGTGGGCGACCTCCGGGTCGCGGCCGTGGCCGGCCAGTTCGACGGCGAGCGCGTCGGCCTCGGCCAGGTCCGCGGCGAGGCCGACGGCCTGCACTTCGAGGAGGGGGTTCTCCGCGCGGACGGTCCGGGCGAAGGCGGCGAGTGCGGCGCGTTCGGGGCGTGGGCCGTCGGTGTCGTGGCGGTGCAGCAGCAGGACGCGCACGGGGGCGGTGGGGCGGGCGGCGAGGAGTGTGCGGACGACGTGCAGCGCCTGTTCGGGGGTCGCTTCGTCGACGAGGACGACGTCGGGCGCGGTGGCCGGGTCGAGGTCGCGGGCGACCGTGCCGATGCCCAGGGCGGTGAGGTGAGCGGCGAGCTGTGCGCCGCGGGCCGGGTCGGCGGTGACGACGGCGGCCGTGTCGCCGAGGGGTGCGCCGGTGGGCTGGGCGGGCGCGGCGGTCCAGCGGCGGACCAGCAGGGCCGACTCGCGGGGCGCGCCGAGGACGCGCACGGCGAGGTCGTGCAGGCCGGCCAGGACCTGGCCGTGCGCGTCCACGACGGTGAGGTCGGCGTGCGCGGTCCGCTCCCCCAGCCGGCCGACCGTGACGTGGACCTGGCAGGGCCCGGTGACGGGGGCGTGCACGGTGAGTTCGCCCAGGGCCAGCGGCAGGAAGCCGTCGGCCCTGTCGCCGTAGGCGCGGGCCAGCAGCACGACCAGGGTGTGCAGGGCGCCGTCCAGGAGGGCGGGGTGGAGCGTGACGCCGTCGAGCGAGGCCCCGTCGGGCAGTTCGAGGGTGCCGAGGGCCTCCCCGTCGCCGAGCCGGGCCTCGGTGAGGGCGCGCATGCGGGAGCCGTAGTCCAGACCGTGAGCGCGCAGGATGTCGTAGCAGTCGGTGTGGGTGACCGACTCGGCGCAGCGGGCGGCGACGGCGGCCGGGTCTACCGGGGCCGGGCGCTCGACGGCTCCGGCGTGGATCTCGCCGGCCGCGACCACCCGCTCGTCGGCGGTGAGTTCGAAGCCGACCGTGTCGCGCTCGCGCCACAGCTGGACCAGCGCGGTGCGCGGCCCGGTGGCGTAGGAGAGCAGTTGCTCGAAGGAGACTCCGCGCAGCCGGACCGGGCCGCCGAGGGAGAGCTCGCCGGCCGCGCGGGCCAGTTCCAGCTGTCCGGCGGCGGGCAGGACGGGCTCGGCGTCGACGCGGTGGTCGGCGAGGTAGAACTCGGCGCCGGTGCGGGAGCTGCGGTAGGCGAGGGTGTCCAGGGTGGAGACGTTCTCGTCCAGCATGGGGTGCGGTCCGGGGCCGGTGACCCGGTCGGCGGGTGCACCGGCGTCCGGGCCGGTCAGCCAGCAGCGGCGGCCCTCGAAGGGGTACGTCGGCAGCGGGACGCGGCCGCGCTCCTCGCCCTCGAACCAGGCCGCCCAGTCGACGGCGGCGCCGGCCTGCCAGGCGCGGGCCATGCCGTCCCAGGGGCCGTCGGTCACGCCGAGGGCGACACCGCGGACCTCGTCGTGGGCGCCGCGCACGGGGATCCGTGTGCGGGCGGCGGGCGGTACCGGGCCGTCGCCGGTCAGCGCGTCCTGAAGCCGAAGCGCCCCGGTCACGCAGGCGGCGGCCCGGGCCGCGAGCCCGTCGCCGTGCACCGCGACCGGGGTGAGGCCCCGGTCGAGCCACAGCCTGCCGAGCGCGTACTGCACGGCGAACGCCCGCCCCCGCTCGCCGAGTCGGCCGGCGCCCGCGGCGAGCGCGGCCTCGTGGTGCCGGGCGAAGGCGGGTTCGGCGGCGGCCCACCGGTCGGCCAGGCCCGCCGCTTCGGGGACGTCCTCGGCGAAGACGAAGGAGACCTCGCCGGTCGCGGGCCGCTCGGGGACCGGGGCCTTGCGCAGCGCCCGGGCGAGGGCGGCGCGGTCGGAGCCGGTGACGGCGAGCCGGTACTCGTGGGCGCGGCGGCCCACGGCCAGCGTGTAGGCGATGTCGGCGAGCGCGGCCGGGTCGTCGCCGTCGAGGTGGGCGGCCAGGTTCTGGGCGGCCGTGGCCAGCGCGGTCGCGGTACGGGCGGACACCACCAGCAGCTGCTGCGCGTGGTGTGCGTCGCCGGTGACGGGGGCGGGCGGGGCCTCCTGGAGGATCGCGTGCGCGTTGGTGCCGCCGATGCCGAAGGAGCTGACGCCGGCGCGCAGCGGGCCCTGCCCTGTCCAGGGGGCGGTGTCGGTGCTCACCTCGAAGGGGCCGGCCCCGAAGTCGATGGCCGGGTTGGGGGTGGTGTGGTGGAGAGTCGGCACCAGCGTCCGGTGCTTCAGCATCAGCACCGTCTTGATCACGCCCGCGACACCGGCGGCCGCGTCCAGATGGCCGATGTTGGACTTCACCGAGCCGATGGCGCAGAACCCGGTGTCGGCGGTGGACTCCCTGAACGCCCGGGTGAGCGCCGAGACCTCGACCGGGTCGCCGAGGCGGGTGGCGGTGCCGTGCGCCTCGACGTATCCGATGGAACGGGGGTCGACGCCGGAGACGGCGTGCGCCTCGCGGATGACGGCGGTCTGGCCGGCGGCTCCGGGCGCGGCGAAGCTCACCTTGCCGGAGCCGTCGTTGTTGGTGGCCGTGCCCTTGATGACGGCGTGGACGGTGTCCCGGTCCGCGATGGCGTCCCGCAGGAGCTTGAGGACCAGGACACCGACGCCGTTGCCGAGGACGGTGCCGCCGGCGTCCGCGTCGAAGGTGCGCACATGCCCGTCCCGGGACAGGATCGCGCCTTCCTCGTACAGGTACCCCTTGGCCTGCGGCAGTTTCACGGTGACGCCGCCGGCCAGCGCCATGTCGCACTCGCCGTTGATCAGTCCCTGGCAGGCCAGGTGGACGGCGACGAGGGAGGTGGAGCAGGCGGTCTGGACGGCGTAGGCGGGGCCCTTGAGGTCGAGTTTGTACGACAGCCGGGTGGCCAGGAAGTCCTTGTCGTTGCCGACCATCACCGCGAAGTGGCGGGAGGTGGTGGTCTGGTCGACGTGGGGCAGGACCTGCTGCTGGAGGTAGGTGTTGATGGCCGCGCCGGCGTAGACGCTGATCAGCCCGTCGTGGCGGGCGGGGTCGTAGCCGGCGTGCTCCAGGGCGGCGTGGCCGGCCGTCAGCAGGATGCGGTGCTGCGGGTCGGTGATCGCTGCCTCGGCCGGGGTGAACTCGAAGTACCCGGTGTCGAACAGGTCGACGTCCGGGATGATCCCGTGGGCGGGGACGTACTCCGGGTCGTCCAGCAGCCGGGCGGGCACCCCCGCCGCCGCCAGTTCCTCGCGGCTGAAGCGGGTGATGCCCTCGCGGCCCTCGCTCAGCAGACGCCAGAAGGAGTCCAGGTCGTCGGCGCCGGGGAACCGCCCGGCCATGCCGATGATGGCGACGTCCGTCTCGGCGACCGCCGGAACCGGGTTGTTCACTGACCCAACACTCCTTATTTTCCTGCGCTCACTTGGGGAGGAGACGGTGCTCCGGCTCGTGACGGACTAGCGGGCGGCCGCTTCCGCGAGGATGGTGTCGCCGTGGTACCAGGGGTTTCCGGCGGCCTCGGAGATGAGGTTGCGCGACCGCGTCTCGTGGGCGCGGCCGAGAGCCAGCGTGAGGTGCTGGACGAACTCCAGGGCGGTGAAGTACTTCCGCATGAAGGTGGGTTCGGCCATGGGCACCTCGATCACCTCGATGTTCCCGTTCTCCGGACGGTCGCTCGTGAGCAGGCCCGTCAGGTTCTTCCGCTTCGCCTGCGTGTACTCGTCGTCGTCCGCGTCGGCGAAGACCAGCACGCTGTGCTTGCGCGTCGGGTCCGAGAGGGTCGCCACCTCGCTGTGGCAGAACTCGTGGAAAAAGTTGCGGGTGGCCGGCACCATGGCGATCTCGTTGAGGTGCATCTTGGCCAGCTTGAGCAGGCTCTCGTGCCACACCGGCGAGGCGATCATGATGATGTTGGCGTCCCGGCTCCGCAGGGCCGCCGTGCGCGCCGACTCCCGGTGGGCGTCGGTGAAGTCGTGGGCCAGGTGGCCCGGCAGCGCCCGCACCTCGTCGCCGAAGTCCTGCGGGACCAGGCCCAGTCGGAAGAAGACGTCCAGCAGGATGGCGAAGTACTGCCCCACGTGGAACAGGGGGTACTCGCGGTCGGGCTCGCTCAGCTCCCAGCGCAGGACGGACACACCGGACTCCCGGCCCATCTCGGCCAGGCGGCCGCCCGAGGTGAGCAGGACCATCCGGTCGTGGGCGTGCGCGAGTGCGTGGAAGGCTCGCGCGGGCTCCAGGGAGTGGCCGCTGTAGGAGCTCAGGATGATCAGGGTCCGGTCGTCGTCGATGACGGAGGACGGCAGCAGGTAGGCGTGGTCGTAGTCGTTGAAGACGTGGAACTCGACCTCGGTGCCCGTCGAGATGAAGAAGGCGCGGACGACATCGGAGACGATCGCCGAGCAGCCCATGCCGGTGAAGACCACACGCTTGAAGTGACCTGCGGCGATACGGGCGCGCAGGCTGTCGGACAGCTCGTCCAGCGAGTATTCGTCGGACTTCGTGAAGCCCTTCCGGTACTTCTCGGAGAGAAATTCCTCGTATCGATCCATTCGAGTGTTCACGTACAGAGCCTCTTCTCGGAAAATGGGAGTGGATGCCTGCTCGCGCACGCCGCGAGAATCACCACATGAACTGCCCGCCGTCCACGATCAATTTCTGACCGGTGACGTATGAAGACTTCTCTCCGATCAGGAATTCCAACGCGTCGGCCATCATGTCGACATCCCCGATGCGTCGCTGCGGGATCTCGTCGAGCAACTTGTCCCGGTAGTGCGGTTCGTCCGTCCGGAATCGCGTACGCATCTCCTCGGTGTCAATCATTCCGGGAATGAGCGAGTTGACGCGGATGGTCGGAGCGAGCTCCATCGCAAGGCATTTCGTGAAGTGCAGGAGCCCTGCCTTGCTGGCGCAGTAGTTCAGCCCGTCGAGCCGCGGGCGGATCCCCGTGGTGGCCGCGACGTTCACCACCGATCCACCGCCGGCCTCGAGCATCTTCGGCGCGAGCGCCCGCGTGAGATAGAACGGAGCGGACAGGTTGGCCGCGATCACCTGGTCCCAGTCCTCGAACGACATGTCGAGGAAGGGACGGTCGATGTTGCGCCCGGCGTTGTTGACCAGCACCCTCGGCGCCCCGTACGCCGCGAGCAGCTCGTCCGCCACGGTGACCACCGCGCCGGGGTCCGCCAGGTCGGCCTGCAGGGCCCGGAAGGAGTCGCCGAACTCGCGCTCGGCCGCGGCGGCGGACTCCTTGTCGCCCCGGTAGAGCGCCACGACCCGGTATCCCAAAGACACCAGGCGCCCACTCAGTCCGAGCCCGATGCCTTTGGTACCGCCGGTCACCACCGCGAATTCCTTTTGCACCCTCATGCCTCCTGTACGCATCGACAAACTCGCCGGAAAGAGAAACTGTGCGATCAGGTTCGCGGCGTCAGCCTGCAGCGGACCTGGCCGGTGGGTCGCAGGGTGATTCCGGTGTTCAGCGGAATGTCGGTGTCGACAGCGGTGAACGAGTAGTTCTGGAGCAGCACGCTCAGCGTGAGGGTGGCGTTCATCATCGCCAGGTGCTGGCCGATGCACGCCCTCGGCCCACCGCCGAACGGGAACCACGCGTAGCGCGGGCGCGCGGCCTCGCGCTCCGGCAGGAACCTGTCCGGGTCGAACGCGTCGGGGTCCGCCCAGATGTCGGGGCGGCGCTGGACGACGCCGGAACTGATCACCACATCGGCGCCGGCCGGAATGGTGTACGAGCCGACCTGCACGTCCTCGGTGGCGATGCGGCCCTGCGCCGGCGCGGCCGGGTAGAGGCGGAGCGACTCCTTGAGCACCTGCGTCAGGTAGGGCAGCTTCTCCAGGTCCTCGGCGACGGGCTCACGACCGCTCAGGACGCTGTCGACCTCATGGTGGGCGCGGGCCTGCACCTCGGGGTGACAGGCGAGGAGATGCAGGGTGAGGCCCAGGGTGGTGGCGGTGGACTCGTGCCCGGTGACGAGGAAGACGAGGACCTGGTTCCGGGTCTCCTGCGCACTGATCGGGTTGCCGTCGTCGTCGTGCGCCCGCGCCAGAAGGCTGAGCATGTCGTTGCGGCCGGTCGGGGCGGTCGACTCCTCGGCCCGGCGGGTCGAGATGATCTCGTCGCACACCTCGTACAGCTCACGGTGTGCCTTGGCGGCGCGCAGATTGCCCGGCGTCGGCACCTTCCGGGGCAGGTTCACCGGGGCGAAGGCCCGCTTGACCGCATAGGCGTTGATCAGCGGGAAGTTGCGCTGAACCGTGGGAACCATCGCGTCCACGTCGTTCTTCCGGCCGAAGAGGATGCGGGAGATCGTCCGCAGCGTGTGCCCCGTCATCTCCTCCGCCACGTCGACGGTCGCGTCCGGTGCGGTCCGCCACCGCTCGACGAGGCTGCCGGTCTCCTGGGTGATCTCCGAGCCGTAGTTGCTCACCTGACGAGGCGTGAACAACGACTGGAGCATGCGGCGCTGGCGCAGGTACTCGTCCCCCATGCTGGTGAGCAGCCCGTTGCCGAACGACTGCCGCAGCTCCCCGAGGAACCGGTTCTCCTTGGTGAACGTCTGTGCCGAGGACGCCAACACCTGCTGGGCGCCGTCCGCCGAGAACACACCGTAGAACTCCGCCCGCATTCCCGGCGGGCCCACCGTGAACCGGACCACGTCACCGTGGTCGTGCAGCGCCCTGCGGTAGGTGCCCAGCGTGTCCCGCTGGAGGTCCATCAGCGACCCGAACAGCGGGTGCCCCGCCATGGTGGGAGGCGCCGAAACCGTCGAAGTGCTCGCGGTCATGATGCTGTCTCTCCTTCTGCTGCTTCCGTGTCGGGCCGCGGCCTGCGGGCCCGACGCGTCGGGTGATGCGGGTGATTGGTCATCGAGGCGTCCTAGGTGAGTCCGGCGTCGCCTCCGTGGCGGCGCGCAGGTGGGCCACGTCCGACTGCGGGGACGCCACGATCTCCGCCAGCAACCGCTCGTAGGCGCGGGCCATGCGCTCGGCGGTCCGGCGGGAGTAGAGGTCGGCGCTGAACTCCAGGTAGCCCCGCAGCCCTGATGCCGTTTCCTCCGCGACGAGGTTGAGGTCGTACTTCGCGGTCGTCGTCGCGGGACGGATCGGCAGCACCTGAAGGTCCGTTCCGTCCCCGTCGGCCCCGGTGGGGGCGGCGGCGGGGAGCAGGTTGAACATCACCTGGAACAGCGGGGAGGCGCCCGGCTCGGGAGTGGGCGCCAGGGCCCGGACGAGGTCGAGGAACGGCAGGTCCTTGTGTTCGTGCGCCTCGGTGGTGACGCGCCTGGTCTGCGCCAGGACGTCGGGGAAGGAGCGGTCCGCGGGCACGTCGAGGCGGAGCGCCACCAGATTGACGAAGTAGCCGACCACGCCCTCCAGTTCGCTCCGCGGCCGGTTCGACACCGCGGTGCCGACGGTCAGTTCGCTGCCGTCCATGTGACCGCCCAGCAGAACGGCGAAGGCCGACAGCAGGGTCATGTAGAGCGTGACCCCCTGCTCCTGGCTCGACCGGCGCAGACGCTCCAGCAGTTCGGCGGAGATGTGGAGATCCACCGACGAGCCCTGGTACGTCTTGACCGGGCATCTCTCGTAGTCGGTACGCAGCGGCGGACGGGTCGGCAGCCCGGCCAGCTGCCGCCGCCAGTAGCTCTCCTGGCGGGAGAGCTCCACGGCGTCGGTCGTGTGCGCCTGCCAGCGGGCGAACCCGGCGTACGACAGCGGCAGTTCGGGCAGCTTCGGCGTCTTCCCCAGGCTGAGCGCGCGGTACAGCGCGAGCAGCTCCGCCAGCACGATGTTCACGGACCAGCCGTCGAAGACGCCCCAGGGCCGGGTCAGCACCCCGATGTGCTGATCGTCGGACACGGTGAGCAGGTGGGCGCGGAACGGGTACCGGTCCTCCGGCGCGAAGGGGCGCAGCCGTTCGGCGCGCAGCCAGTCCGTGACCGCCTCCTCGTCGACGGCCGCCGACCGCAGCGCGAAGTCGTCGGCGGGATGGACGCTCTGGGTCACGGTGCCGTCGTGCCGGGCATAGCCGGTGCGCAGGACCGCATGCCGTTCCACCAGCGCCCCCACGGCGCGCGCGTAGGCCTCGCGATCCAGGAAGCCGTTGATCCGGAACGCCAGTTGGACGTTGTCGTGCGCCGTTCCCAGGTGTGCGGGCCGGTCGAGGAACCACAGGTCGCGCTGTTGGAGCGTGATCGGTGCCGGACCCCGCTCCCCGGCGTCGTCCGCCTCCCCGGCCTCGTCGGCCTCGTCGGCCCCTGCCCGGTCGGCCGGTGCCGACGGTCCGCTCTCCTGCTCCGCCGGCTGCTCCAGGACGGCGGACATCTCTTCGACGGTCGCCCCGCTGAAGATCAGCTGGAGCGGCAGCTCGGTGCCGGTCTCCTTCTTGATCCGCAGCGTGAGCCGGGTCGCGAGCAAGGAGTGTCCACCGAGATCGAAGAAGTTGTCCTGGAGTCCCACCTGGGTGAGACCGAGGACGTCGGCGACGATCCGGCACAGCGCGCGCTGTGCCTCGGTCCGCGGGGCGACGTACCGCTCCTTGGTCACGTCGACCTCGTCCGGGGCCGGCAGGGCCCGCTTGTCGACCTTGCCGTTCGGCGTGACCGGCAGTTCGTCGAGGACCACGAACACGCCGGGCACCATGTAGTGCGGCAGCAGCGCCGAGAGGTGCTCCTTCAGGGCGCGGGACAGCGACGGCCCCCTGCCGCCCAGTTGCGGATGGTTGGTCGCGGCGGTCGCCCGATAGGGCTCACGCGCCCGTACACGGGGCAGTTCACCCCGGCCGAACACCAGGTCGAGGCCGTCGAGCCGGCCTTGCGACCAGGTGGCCGCCGGCTGGAAGCCGAGCTCCTCGGCGTGCCGGAGCACGGCTTCGAGCTCCCGGACCTCGTCCGCGGTCCGCGACCGGGGCGCGCGCGGCTCAGCCGCCGGGGAGTGCGGCCTGCGCCCGAACTCCGCGCCGAGGCGCACGGCGTCGGTGACGCGGGGGTTCGTCAAGCCGCTCACCCCGAACCGGTCGGGGACCTCGCCGTCCAGCAGGGCGCGCAGCTCCGCCGGGGAGGCGGCCTCCAGCCACGGCAGGGCGGCGGCCGGCGCGACGTCCTTGCGCAGGATCACGTCGTAGCGGTAGGCGAGTGCCTCACTGTCTCCCTCGCCCCGCCCGACGATGAGGTCGACCGCCCCCAGCTCGGGGAGACGCTCCGGCAGCCGCGCGAAGTACGTCGGACTGACGAGCAGTTCCCGCTCCTGGCGCCGGCTGCGCCACACCTGGGTGGCCGGCGGGTCGACGGTGCGGCCGGGCTCCGTACGCTCCCGGTCGGCCGCGCAGAGCTGGGCGGTGAACAGATCCAGGTTCCGGACGCCGCAGACGAGGACGCTGCCGCCGTCCTCCAGGAGCGCGACCAGGAGCTGGAGCACCTCTTCCAGGTACTCCTCGTTCGGAGCGTGCCGCACCACCGAGTTGAGCACGATCGTGTCGAACTTCTCGCCGGACAGCTCCGCCACGGACAGTGCGTCCCCCTGGGTCAGGGTGACGTGCGACCATCCGCGGTGTGCCACGCCGCGGCGCGCCACATCGAGAGCGGTGGCCGACGGGTCGAGCGCGTGCACCGAAGCGCAGTTCTCGGCGTAGCGCAGGAGCAGCTCTCCGCCGCCGCAGCCGATCTCCAGCACCCGCTTCGGGCGTATGCGCTCCAGCTGCCGGGCCGCGGCCTCGACGGGTTCCTGGCCGGCGGAGCCGGTGCCGGACGCATACCGGTCGTCGGAGTGCCGCCGCCACTGTTCGAGGTGGGCGGCGTTCTCCTCCTGGACAGCGGTGTGCAGCCACTGAGGCGTCGGGCTCACATAGGCGGCGAGCGTGCGGGCGGCGCCGCTCCCCTGCGGGACGACCACCGCACGATGCACCGAGGGATGCTTGAGCAGCACGTTCGCGACTTCGCCGGGTTCTACGCGGAAGCCGCGCACCTTGATCTGGTCGTCGACCCGGCCGAGGTAGTCCAGGGTGCCCTGCGCACGCCATCGCACCAGGTCACCGGTGCGGTACATGCGTGCTCCGGGTTCGAACGGATTGGCCACGAACCGCTCGACGGTCAGCTCCGGCCGGTTCAGATAGCCACGGGCCATGCCGTCGCCGGAGGCGTACAGCTCGCCCGGCACTCCGAGCGGTACCTGTCGCAGCTCCTGGTCGAGCACGTACACCCGGGTGTTCGACACCGGTGGGCCGATGGGCACGGCTGTCGCTCCGGGCTCGGCCCGGTAGCGGCAGGCGGTGAGGGGACCGCCCTCGGTGGGCCCGTACAGGTTGTGCAGTTCGGTGTCCGGCAGCATGCGTGCGAACCGTTCGGCGAGCTCGACCGGGAGCGCCTCGCCCGCGGTCTCGACGCGGCGCAGGCCGGTGCACAGTCCCGCGGTCGGTTCCGACAGGAACTCGGCGAGCATGGACGGGACGAAGTGGAGGTCGGTGACCCGCTCGTCACGGATCAACCGTGCGAGGTACTCCGGATCCTTCTGTCCGTCAGGACGGGCGATCACCACGGCCGCGCCGACCTGGAGCGGCCAGAACAGCTCGGGCACCGAGACGTCGAACCCCACCGACGTCTTCAGCAGCATCCGGTCCTCGCCGCTCATGCCGTAGTGACTCTGCTTCCACGCGGTCCAGTTCAGGCCCGCGCGATGAGGGATCACCACGCCCTTCGGCCTGCCCGTGGAACCCGAGGTGTAGAGCACGTACGCGGCGTCGTCCCCGGCCGCCTGGGTCCGGGGGTTGTCGTCCCGGCCGCCGGTGGTGTCCGGCAGCTCCTCCAGGACGAGCAGCGGCACGCTGTCGGCCAGCACCTGCTCCACGCGCTCGTCCGGGAGGTCGGTGTCCATGGGGAGGTACGCCGCTCCGGTCTTCACCACGGCGTGCACGGCGACCACCAGGTCGAACGAGCGCGGCATCCGGATCGCGACCCGCTGCCCGGGCCCGGCCCCCCGCTCGATCAGCCAGTGCGCGAGCCGGTTGGCACGGGCGTTCAGTTCCGCGTACGACAGGGTGCGGCCCTCGAAGACCAGCGCGGTGCGGTCCGGAGTACGTGCGACCTGCGCCTCGAACGCGGCAGGCAGCGTCTCGTGCGGGAGGGGGACGGCGGTGTCGTTCCACTCGGCCAGGCGCTGCCGGTCGCCCGCCGGCAGGACATCGACGTCCAGCGCGGCGGTACCGGTCCCGTCGTCCGTGGCGAGGGCGTCGACAAGGCCCGCCAACGCGGTTTCGAGACAGTCGGCCACCGCCTCGCAGGTGACCGTCTCCTCGACCTGGACGTCCAGCGACAGCTCGGTGCCGAAGTCGTCGAGCGACACCGTCACGGGGTAGTTGATGGCGTCCACGGCCGCGAGGAAGCGCACCCCGTGGTCGTCGATGCGCGGCAGCGCCTGGTCGTGGTCCGCCTCGAAGTGGCGGAAGTTGACCACAGCGCTGAACAGCGGGGCGTCGCCCTCCAGGCCGCTGCACCGCTGGACCAGGCTCAGGGGGCTCTGCTCCCGTGCGATCAACTCCCGCAGCCCGGTGTCGACGTCCGCGATCAGCTCGCTCACGGTCCGGCCGGCGAGCCGGGTGCGCAGCGGGAGCGTGTTGATGAAGTTGCCGAGCATGCGCTCCACTCCGGGCACGCCCTGCAGGCGCCCGGACATCACGGCGCCGAACACCACGTCGTCGCGCCCGCTGGTGGCGGCGACGAAGCAGGCCCACGCCGCGTGGAAGAGACAGGCCGGGCTCAGTCGCAGCCGCCGGGCCTGGGCACGCAGGTCGCGGGCGAGGGGCTCGGGCAGCGCTCGGCGCAGCCGGCCGACCCGCCGGCCGTTGCCGTGCACGTCGGTGAGGCCGAACGGGGCCGTGGGTTCCGTGACGTCCTCGAGGGCTGCCCGGAAGTAGGCCGCCGTGTCGTCCGCGGTGTGCCTGGCCAAGGTGTGGGAGACGAAGTCGCGGTAGGGCGCCGGGGTGGACAGCAGGTCGACGCGGCCCGCCATGTGCACGGCCAGCTCCTGCAGGATCAGTCGCAGGGAGGTGGCGTCCTCGATGAGATGGTGGGCGGTCAGGAGCAGGTAGCGGGCCTGCGAGTGCGGCTCCTCGGCGACGACCAGGCGCAGCAGCGGCGCGCTGTCGAGGCGCATCCGTTCCTGGCGCGCGAGCAGTTCTCTCGCCTGCGCCTCGGGGTCTCGGCCGGCGGCGAGCCTGGTCCGCTGCACGGGGAGCCGTGCGGCCCGGTGCACGACCTGGACGGGTTCGGGCAGGCCGGCGGTGAGAACGGCGGTGCGCATCACGTCGTGGCGGTCGACGATGCGCTGCAGCGCGTCGATGAACCGGGCACACGCCTGCTCGTCGTCGGCCCGGTAGAGGGTGGAGACGAGATACGGGTCGTTGTCCGGGTCCATCAGGTGGTGGAAGAAGATGCCCTCCTGCGTGGGCAGCAGGGGGTAGACGTCCTGGATGCCGGCCGCCCCGCCGGGCACGGCGGCCACGACGGTGTCGATCTGCTCCTGTGTCAGGTCGATCAGCGCCAGCAGGTCGGGGGTGAGGCGCTCGCAGCCCTCCGGGATCCGGTTGGCGGGGACGGTGTGCGCGGGCGCGGCCCCGCTCGCGTCGATGCGCGCCGCCAGTTCGGCCAGCGTGGGCGCGGTGAAGACGTCCTGGACGCTGATGTGCAGACCGCTGTCCTTCAGCCGCGCCACCAGCACCGTGATCATCAGGGAATGGCCGCCGAGGGCGAAGAAGTTGTCCTCGACGCTGATCCGCTCGGCGTCGAAGCCGAGGAGTTCGGCGCAGACGTCGGCCAGGTGCCGTTCGGTGTCGGTGCCGGGTGCGACGTAGGCGCGCTGGGCGAAGGCGTCGATGCCGGGGGCGGGCAGGGCACGGCGGTCGAGCTTGCCGTGCGCGGTCACCGGCAGGGCGGCGAGTTCGACGTACGCGCTCGGCACCATGTACTCGGGCAGGGCGCCCTCGAGGTGCCGGATCAGGTCGGCGCGGTGGTCGGCGAGAGCGTGTCCGGGTTCGGGCACCACGTAGGCGACCAGGCGGGGGCTGCCGGGCTGGTCCGCACGGACCAGGACGGCCGAGGAGCGGACGGAGGGGTGCTCCGAGAGCCGGTGCTCGATCTCGCCCGGCTCGATGCGGAAGCCGCGCATCTTGACCTGGTCGTCGGCGCGGCCGAGGAACTCCAGGTCGCCGTCGGGCAGTCGGCGCACCAGGTCGCCGGTGCGGTACATGCGGGCGCCGGGGGAAGCGTCGAACGGGTCGGGCACGAACCGGTCGCGGGTCAGCTCGGGCTGGTGCAGATAGCCGCGGGCCAGCCCCGCGCCGGCGATGTACAGCTCGCCGACACAGCCGACGCCCTGCGGCGCGAGAGCCTCGTCGAGCACATGCAATCGGATGTTCTGGATCGGCCGGCCGATGGGGACGACGCGGGGCGTGCCGTCGGCGGGGACGGTCCAGTGGCTGACGTCGACGGCTGCCTCGGTGGGCCCGTACAGGTTGTGCAGCGGCGCGGTGTGCTGCTCGTAGTGACGTGCGCACAGGTCCGGGGGCAGCGCCTCGCCGCTGCAGAACACCTGCCGCACGGTCGTGCACCGCGCCCAGCCCGGCTCCTCGACGATGCTGCGCAGCATCGACGGCACGAAGTGCAGGGTGGTCACGCCGAACGCACGGACGGCGGAGAGCAGGTAGGCCGGGTCGCGGTGACCGCCGGGCGCGGCGATCGCGAGACGGGCGCCGACGAGCAGCGGCCAGAAGAACTCCCAGACGGACACGTCGAAGCTGTAGGGGGTCTTCTGCAGGACGACGTCGTCACCGGTGAGTCGGTACTCGTTCTGCATCCACTCGATGCGGTTCACCGCGGCCCGGTGCTCGATCATCACGCCCTTGGGGCGGCCCGTGGAGCCGGAGGTGTGGATCACATACGCCAAGTGACCTGCGTGCGCGCCGGGTTCAGCCGTGGGGACGTCCGCGTCCCGGGCCTCGAGGACGTCCCGGCCCTCCAGGTCGCGCAGGGTGCCGTCCGGGTGCAGGACGAGCAGGTGCTCGACGCCGTGCAGTGGTTCGGCGTCCAGGTGCGGCTGGGTGAGGACCACGGCGACCCCGGAGTGGTCCACGAGGTCGGTGCGGCGGGCCGCCGGGTAGGACGGCTCGATCGGCATGTAGGCGCCCCCGGCCTTCAGGGCGCCCAGAATGCCGGCGACCATTTCGGCGGAACGCTCGGCGTGCAGCCCGACCGGCGTGTCCGGCCCGACACCGCGTCGGCGCAGTCCACGGGCGATCCGGTCGGCCCAGGCGTCGAGTTCGGCGTACGTCCATGAGCGGTCGGAGGTGACCAGGGCGGTGCGCTCGGGGTGCCGGGCCACCCGCTCCTCGAACAGTTCGTGCAGGCACCGGTCGTCGCTGAAGGGCCGCTCGGTGTCGTTGAACGCCTCGACCACCTGGCGACGCTCCTCGGCGTCGATCATCGCGAGTCGGGACACGGGCAGCGCCGGATCGTCGGCGACGGCGGCGAGCAGCCGGGTGTAGTGACCGATGAAGCGCCGGATGGTCTCACGGTCGTACAGGTCGGGGTTGTACTCGACGGTGCCGACCAGGCCGTCGGGGGACTCCCGCAGGTCGACCGTCAGGTCGAACTTGGTGAAGCTGAGATCGAAGTCGACCGGGGAGACCTCGAGATCGCCGAGGGTGACGTCCCGTCGGGTCTGTGCCTCCTGAAGGACGAACATCGTCTGGAAGACGGGCGAGCGGGCGAGGCTGCGCTCGGTGTCCAGGGCCTCCACGACGGCCTCGAAGGGGACTTCGCTGTGGTCGTAGGCCTCCAACGCGGTCTTCTTCACCTGGGCCAGCAGATCGCGGAAGTCCGGGTCGTCCGCGAGATCCGCGCGCATCACCAGGGTGTTGGCGAAGAAGCCGATGAGATCCTCGACCTCGCGTCGCCCGCGGTTGGCGACCACCGTGCCGACGGCGATGTCCGTCTGGCGGGTGTAGCGGTTGAGGACGACGGTGTAGGCGGCCAGCAGGGTCATGTAGAGCGTGGCTTCGTGGACCTTGGCGACGTCGCGCAGGGCGCTCAGCAGGTCCGCCGGGCAGGTGAAGTTCTCGCCGGCCCCCGTGTAGGTCTTCAGGCGCGGGCGCTCCCGGTCGACGGGCAGCGTCAGCCGCGGGTCGACCCCGGCCAGCTGATGCTTCCAGTAGTCCGTCTGCCGGTCGTGCAGGTCACCGGCGAGCCGCTCACGCTGCCAGTGCGCGTAGTCCGCGTACTGCACGGGCAGCGGCTCCAGCGGGTCGGGGCGGCCCGCGCCGAACGCCTCGTACAGGGCGACCAGGTCGCGGAAGAAGACGCCGACCGACCAGCCGTCGGACACGCTGTGGTGGGTGGTGACGAGCAGGTGGTGCTCCTGCTCCGACTGCCGCAGCAGCCGGACCCGGACCAGCGGCCCGCGCTCCAGGTCGAACGGGGCGGCGGCCTCGTCGCGGCAGATCGCGGCGAGCCGCGCCGGGTCGGTCAGCTCCTCCTCGGCGACCGTGAAGTCGCTGCCGTCGCCGATGACCTGGCGCGGTACGCCGCCGTGGTCGACGAACCGGGTGCGCAGCACCTCGTGCCGCTGGACGACCGCCGTCAGGGCGCGCAGCAGCGCGGGGCGGTCGAGGCGGCCGCGCAGCCGCATCGCCATCGGGATGTTGTAGGCGGCGTCGGCGCCGTCCAGTTGGGCGAGGAACCACAGCCGCTGCTGGGTGAAGGACAGCGGCACGGGTGTGCCGTCGGTCCGGGACAGCCGGGGGATGGTTTCGAGCGCGGAGAGGTCGACGCCCTGTTTGCGCAGCAGCGCGATCAGGGCGCGCTGCCGCTTCTCCGGCAGGGAGCGGACCTTCCGGATGAGTTCAAGGCCGGTGTCCTGACTGGTGGTGCCCATCGTCGTCCCCTGCCTCAGCTCTCGATGTCCAGCGCGTCCAGCTCCTCGTCGCTCATGTGCTCGACCAGGGCGATGCTTTCGAGGATCAGATCCAGCTCGCGCAGGCTCGCGTCCCCGGCCATGGGCAGGCGTGCGCGCAGTTCTCGGGCCATGTCGGAAAGGCGTGGTGCGTTGAAGACCGTTTCGGTCGGCAGTTCGACGCCCGCCCGCTCCTTGAGCAGGTTGATCAGCCGGGTGGCGAGCAGCGAGTTGCCGCCGAGCGAGAAGAAGTCGGTCCGTGCGGTCAGCGTGGCCGCGTCGACCTGGAGGACGTCGGCCCAGGCCTGCGCCATGACCTGCTCGGCGTCGGTGCCCGTGCCCGCGTCGGCGGGCGGTACGGGTTCCTGTGCCCTCGGCTCCGGTACGGCCGCCCGCGGGTCGCGTCCGACCCAGTAGGCGCCCGCCTCGAACGCGGTGGCCGGCAGGGGCACCAGTCGGGGCCGCCCGGTGTGCAGCGCGCTCCACGGCACCCGGGTCCCGCACACCCACAGGGCGGCCAGTTCCTCCAGCGCGCGGTCCTCGGCGAGCGCGGTGAGGAAGGCCTCGCCCCGGGCGCCGGACAGGACGGAGCTCCAGGGTCCCGGCTCGTCGTCGGCGTTGCCCCGGTGGACGGGGACGGTCGTGGGCGTGCCGGCCACATGTGCGGCGAGCGCCTGGGCCAGTTCGGTGCGGTCGGCGGCGACCACGGCGAGCCGCTCGGGCAGCGCCTCGCGGCCCAGCTGCGTGGTGTACGCGATGTCCGCGAGGCTCACGGTGGCGTCGGCGGCGTCCTCGTCGGGCAGGTCCGCCAGGTGGCCGAGCAGGCGCAGTACCGCCGTGTGCAGGCGTTCCTCGGTCCGGGCGGAGACCACGACGACCTGCGGCGCGGTGTCCGGGGCGACGGTGGGGACGGCGGCGGCGGTCGGCGGTGCCTCCACGACCATGCTGACGTGACTGCCGCCCGCCGCCACGCAGTTGATGAGGGCACGGCGGGGCAGGGGCGGGCCGTCGGGGTCCGTGCCGCCGCGCGGCTCCCAGTCGGTCAGCCGGTCGCACAGTTCGAGCGGCGAACCGTCCAGGTCCAGGCGGGGGTTGGCGGTGCCGACGTCGACGAGCGGTGCGATCTGGCCGTGCTGCAGCTGGAGGACGACCTTGGTGAGCTGGGCGATGCCGGAGGCCGCCTCGGGGTGCCCGAGGTTCGACTTCACGGCGCCGACCGGCACCGGGGCGGTGACACCGGCGAACACCTCGCGCAGGGCGCGCAGTTCGACCTCGTCGGAGAACGCGGTGCCGTTGGCGGCGGATTCGACGTAGCCGATGGAGCCGGGTTCGGCGTCGGCCCGCTCCAGGGCGTGCCGTACGGCGGCGACGTGGGTGCGGTGGCTGGGCGCCATGAAGCCGCCTGAGCGGCCGCTGTGCAGCGAGGCGGTGCTCTTGATGACGGCGTGCACGGTGTCGCCGTCGCGCAGGGCGGCCGCCAGCGGCTTGAGCAGGACGGCGCCGACCGCCTCGGCGGGCAGGTAGCCGTCGCCGTCGCGGAAGCTGCGCGCGCCCGGGTGGGTGCCGAGCAGCTGCATCTCGGAGAGCGCGACGTACTTGTCCTCGTGCACGGTCAGGTTGACCCCGCCCGCGACGGCCAGCTCGCACTCGCCGCGCAGCAGGTCGGCACAGGCGAGGTGGACGGCCATGGCGGACGAGGTGCACATGCTGTCCACGGCCAGGCTCGGACCCTCCAGGCCGAAGAAGTGCGAGACGCGGTTGGCGATGAGGTTGTAGGAGGCGGACGAGGTGAGCGCCGCGAGCACCGGTTCGGAGGCGTCCGCCCGATACATCTGGTAGGCGGCTCCGACGTACACGCCGACGCGCCGGCCGTAACGGTGCTCGATCACCTCCTGGGTGACGCCGCCCTGTTCCAGCAGGTGCCACACGGTCTCCAGGAACAGCCGCTGCTGCGGGTCCATCGCGGCGGCCTCGCGGGGCGAGATGCCGAAGTGCAGCGGGTCGAACCGGTCGATGCCGTCGAGGAACGCGCCGTATCGGGCGCCGCCGGCGGTCTCCCAGCGGTCGGCGGGGACCTCGGTGACGCAGTCCCGGCCCTCGCGCAGCGCTGCCCAGAAGGCGTCCAGGTCGTCGGCGTGCGGGTAGCGTCCGCCGATGCCGATGACGGCGATGTCCTGGTCCGCGGGGGGCGAGACCGGGGCGGGCGCGGCGGTGTTCGGCCGGGCCGGCTCGGGTACGGCGGTCCGCGGCCGGGGGGCCTCGGGCGCGGCTTCGCCGACGAGGGCGCGCAGCGCCTGCGCATGCTCGTCCGCGAGGTACCGCGCCAGCCCGCGCACGGTCCGCACCTCGAACAGCAGCGTGCGCGGCAGCGGGCCGAAGCTCTCCTCCAGCGGCTCGACCATGGCCACGGCGAGCACGGAGTCCATGCCGTACCGCTCCAGCGGTGTGTCGGGGTCCAGGCGCTCGGGCCCGAGCTTCAGGGCGGAGGCCAGCACGCGCCTGAGGTGGGCCACGGCCCGGTCCTCGACGGACCGCACGGATCCGCCGCGGGCCGCGGTGGCGGGCACGGGGGCCTGCGGTGCCGTATCCGTCGCGGTCGGCGCTGTCACGTTCTGCGGTGCGGCGGGTTGTGGTGCGGCGGTCTGCGGTACGGAGGTCTGTGGTGCGGAGGTCTGGGGCGCCGGCTCCTCGGTGCGCTCCGTCAGCCGGGTCAGCAGCGCCTCGCGGTCGCCCGCCACCACCAGCAGCCTGCCGTCCGTGACACCGCCCTCGGCCCCGGCCAGGGCCCGGTGCAGGGCGGCGAGGCCACGCCGCGTGTCGAGGGGGGCGAGGCCCAGGGCGCGCAACTGCTCGCGGACGGGGCCCTCGGCACCCATGCCGCCCTCGTCCCACAGGGGCCAGTTGACGGACACGGTACGGCCACTGCGCCGACCGGCGCTCACGAGCCGGTCGCGGTGTCCGGCATAGGCGTCCATGAAGGCGTTGGCGGCCGCGTAGTCGCTCTGGCCGGGGTTGCCGAAGGCGCCGGCGAGGGACGAGAAACAGACGAACACCTCCAGCGGCTGCGCCTGGGTCAGCTCGTCGAGGTGGACCAGTCCGGCGACCTTGGGGGCGAGGACCCGGTCGAGTTCCCCGGGGCCCTTGCGGACGACGAAGTTGTCCTCGACGACCCCGGCGGCGTGCAGCACGCCGGTCAGCGGGCCGTGGTCCACGTTCACCCGGGCCAGCAGGGCGCCGAGCGCTTCCCGGTCGGCGACGTCGACGGTCTCGTACTGGACGGTCAGGCCGGTGGTGCGCAGGTCCTTCAGCGTCGCGCGCCGCTCGTCGGTCAGCGGCGAGCGCCCGGCGAGGACCACCGTGGCGTGCGCGACCGAGGCGGCGATGTCGCGCGCGACGTGCAGGCCGAGCCCGCCCAGGCCGCCGGTGATGAGGTAGACGCCGCCCTCCCGCCAGGGCGCGGCGGCGGGCCGGGCGCCGGTGACCTCGGTGAGGCGGCGGACCTGACGGCGGCCGGCGTGGTGGCGTACCTCGGGCTCGGGGTCGGCGGTGGCCTCGGTCGCGAGGCGGGCGGCGACGGTGGCGGGCGAGGCGCCGTCCAGGCACTCCAGGTACTGGGTGTGCAGCTTGGGGTTCTCCAGGTGGGCCGTGCGCAGCAGCGCGCCCAGGCCGCTGAAGCAGGCCAGCCGGTCGCCGTCGCCGACGGCCGCCACCTGGAGCAGCGTGGGCCGTCGCACGCCCTGCTCCAGCAGCCGCCGGGTCAGCGTGAACACCTCGTGCACGGCGTCGACGTACTGGCGGTCCAGCGGTGCGTCCGCCGGTTCGAGGAAGGTGCACCCGGTCCCGGCGGGCAGGGCGGCTCGCAGGGTGTCGCGGTCGCCGTCGGTGAGCCGACCGAGCAGGACGACGTGCCGTTCGGTGAACGGCTCGCCGGGCACGGCCGGTGCGCCGGCCCGCTCGGCCCGCTCGGCCCGCTCGGTCCACTCGGGTCGCTCGGGTCGCTCGGTCCACTCGGGTCGCTCGGTCCACTCGGGTCGCAGCAGCACGACGTCGGGGCTGTCGCCGTCCGGGGAGCCGGCGGCCGGTGCGGGCCGGTGCGGCGCGCCCTCGGTGTCGAGGTCGTACCAGCAGCGTTCACGGGCGAAGGGGTAGCCGGGCAGACTGATGCGGCGCACGGTGCTGCCGGTCGGCCAGGCGTCCTCCCAGCGCACTTCGGCGCCGTCGGCCCACTGCGCGAGCAGGTCCTCGTGCGCTCCCTGCCGTGTCCAGGCGTCCAGGGCGGTGCGCACCGCCGGGGCGTCGGCGGTGCGGTCCGGGCGGACGGCGCCGCGGTGCCAGCGGCCGCTCGCGGCAGGGGCGGCGGCGAAGGCGGCGAGCCGTTCGCGGGCGTCGGCGAGGCTGTTCGCGGCGAAGGCGAGGCGTTCTTCCAGCGCGATGCGTCCGGTCTGCAGGGTCCAGGCGACCGCGGGGAGGTCGGCGTCGGTCGCCTCGCTGAGCCGGGCGTGCAGGCGGCGGGCCTGTTCGGCGAGCTGGCCCTCGCTCTTGGCGGAGAGCACGAGCAGCGCGGGGCGGCCGTCGGCCGGGGCGGCTGCGGGCCGGGCGGGCGGCTGGTGCTCGGCGATGACGACGTGGGCGTTGGAGCCGCCGCCGCCGAAGCTGGAGATTCCGGCGACGCGTGGCAGCGTGCGGCCCTCCAGCACGGGCCGCCGCCAGGGCTCCAGGGTGCGCTGGACGTGCAGCGGGGTGCGGTCGAAGTCGATGTGGGGGTTGAGGGTCGTGGAGTGCAGGCTCGGGACGAGCTCGCCGTGGCGCATCTGGAGCAGCACCTTGGTGATGGCCGCGATGCCGGCCGCGGACTCCAGGTGCCCGATGTTGGACTTCACGGAGCCGATGGCGAGCCGCTCCGGCGCGCCGCCCGCACGACGGAAGGCCTGCTGCAGGCCGGAGACCTCGATCGGGTCGCCCAGGGCGGTGCCCGTGCCGTGCGCTTCGAGACAGCTCAGGCTGCGCGGGTCGACGCCGGCGGCGGTGAGCGCGTGGGCGATGACCTCGCCCTGCGCGACCGGGGTGGGCACCGAGTAACCGCTGGTGCGTCCGCCGTGGTTGACGGCGGTGCCTTTGATCACGGCGTGGATCTGGTCGCCGTCGGCGAGGGCCCGCTCCAGCGGCTTGAGCAGGACGGCGCCGACGCCTTCGCCGGGCACATAGCCGTCGCCGCCCTCGCCGAAGCTGCGGCACCGGCCGTCGCTGGAGAGGAACTTGCGCTGTCCGAGCACCAGGTGCTTGTTGGGGTGCGGGGTGAGGTTGACGCCGCCGGCGAGCGCGGTGTCGCACTGACCGCTGCGGATGGCCTCGCAGGCCAGGTGGACGGCGGTCAGGGAGGAGGAGCACATGGTGTCCACGGCCATGCTCGGGCCGTGGAAGTCGTAGAAGTACGACACGCGGTTGGCGACCGTGGAGGCGCTGCCCCACAGGGCGTCGGGTCTGCCGCGCTCCTGCGCCTGGGCGCCGAGGAGCTGGTACTCCTGGTACATCACACCGACGAACACGCCGACCCGGGCGTCGCGCGAGAGCCGGTCGGGGGTGTATCCGGCGTCCTCCAGGGTGTGGTGGGCGCACTGCAGGAACAGGCGTTCCTGCGGGTCGAGATAGTCGGCCTCCAGCAGGGATATCTGGAAGAACAGCGGGTCGAACCGGTCGATGTCGTCCAGGAAGCCGCCCCAGCCGCCCGCCCCGGCCCCGGCGTACCGGCCGTGGTCCCAGCGGCCGGCCGGGACCTCGCGGACGCAGTCGCGGCCCGCGCGCAGGTTCTGCCAGAACTCGTCCAGGTCGGCGGCCTCGGGATAGCGGCCGCTCACGCCGATGATCGCGATGTCGCCGGGACGCACGGCCTCGGGCTCGGCCGGCTGCTCGGCGGCGGGCAGCGGGCGGCTGGAGAGCCCGGTCAGCTCCACGCACACGCGGCCCTGTTCGTCGACGACGGTGACGTCCAGTCGGGCGGAGTCCCGGTCGGCGCTGCTGCCGGGCCGGTGGCGGATCCACGCGTGCGCGGTGGCAGGGGTGGCGGCGAGGGCCTCGGCGCGGGTGAGGGCGAACGGCAGGGCGAGCGCGGCCGAGCCGCCGTCGCCCAGCCACAGGCCGATGGTGGCCTGGAGAGCGCCGTCGAGGATGCTCGGGTGCAGCAGGCCGCCGTGCAGCGGTTCGGCCGCCTCCGGCAGGCGCAGTTCGGCGAGGACCTGACGGCGGCCCTCCGCGTCCGTGCCGGTGCGCAGTTCGGTCAGGGACCGCTGCGAGGGGCCGTACTCCAGGCCGAGGCCGCCGTAGAGGCCGTAGACGTGCTCGCCGGAGTACGTCTCCTCGGTGCAGGCGGCCCGCAGCTCGGTGAGGGGCAGCGTCCGCCGGGTGCGCCGGGTGGCCTCCTCGGCGAGGCTCGCCCGGCCCTGGCCGCACAGGGTGGTGGCACCGTCGGGGCCGACGGCGAGGACCTCGTATGTGCAGCCTTCGCCGCCGGTGCCCACGCGCACGCGCAGCGTCAGCCCGTCGGGGCCGTACAGGGCGGCCCGGAGCCATACGACATCGGTCAGCCGGACGGCGGCGGCATCCTCCCGGCCCAGTGCCCGGGCGACCGCGACACGCGCCATCTCCAGCTGCGCGACCCCCGGCAGTACCCGGCCGCCGCGGACCTGATGGTCACGCAGATACGGTTCCGAGCCGTCGAAGCGGGTCTCGTACGTCACCTCGTCCGCCGGACCGCCGGGCACGGTCCGCTGGAGCAGCGGGTGGGTCTGCGGGGCGGAGGTGCTCGGCGAGTCGCCCTGGGCCGCGGGCGTGTTCCGGACACCGTGGGCGTCGACGAGGTGGGACGCCATGGCCTGCAGCGTGCGGTGCTCGCCGAAGACGCCCGGGTTCAGCGCCAGCCCGTACCGCTCGTTCACCCGCTCGGAGAGCCGCGCGCGCCCGCCCAGGTCCAGCCCGAACTCGCTGAGTTCCGCATCGGGGTGCACATCGGCGGGGTGCGCGCCGAGAAGAGCCGCCACCTCTTCGACGAGGGCGGTGCACACGAGAGAGAGGGCGTCGGCGTCGGGGATACCCAGGGCGGGCGAAGCGGGGGCCTCTCCGGCCGGAGCCTCGGCGGCGGGAGCCCCGGCGGCTGGAGCCTGCGCGGGGACGGTCGGCGCGGCGGAAGCGGGCGGCGTGGCGGGGACGCTCGGCGCGGCGGGCGCGGGCGTGACCGGCGCGGCGGGAACGGCGGACGCGGGCGTGACCGGCGCGGCGGGAACGGCGGACGCGGGCGCGGCCGGCGGTGCCGCGACGGCATCAGCACTGGTACCAGCACCGGTACCGGCACCGGCACCGGTGGGCAGCTGAGGCTCCAGCCATGCCGCGAGCTCCGCGATCGACCCGTGCTCGAACATCACCGTCGGCGACAACTCCACCGACAGCCGCCCCTCCAACTCCCCCACCAACGCCAACAGATCGGCCGACCCCAGCCCCAACTCGTAATACCCCAGGCCCACATCCACCGCATCCGCAGACACACCGAGCCGAGCACCCACCAGCTCCCGCAGCACAGCGGAGACGGGCAGGGAACCCAGCACCGGCGCGGCGACGGGAGTGGGCACGGCCGCCGGCGCGGTGGGAGCGTCGCCACGGACGTCGAGCGCGCCGGCCGCCCGGATGCGCTTGGCGACGAACTGCCCCACCTCGGCGACCTTCTGGCCTGCCTCGTCGTAGAACTCCACGACCAGACGGATGAGTTCGTCGTCGCGGCGGACGGAGTCGGCGGGCACGCGGACGTAGCAGCGCCCGCCGAGCGGCCCGGCCGCGCGGAACCGGTCGAACATCAGCGGGAGGTAGAGGCCGGGGCCGTCGTTGTCCCCGTGCAGCATGCCCAGGGCGACACCGCCGCCGAGGAGCCCGGCTTCGAAGAGGGCGGGGTGGAAGAGGAACGCGCCGGTGGTGGCCTGGTGTTCGGGGGCGAGTTCCAGCTCGGCGATCCAGTCGCCGGGACGGTGGTGGACCGCGCCGCCGAGCTTCATCAGGCCCGAGTGGAGGAGGTCGTACTCCCGGCACCAGGTGTAGATCTCGTCCATGGTGGTGCGCCGGGTCGTCCCCTGGACGGGCAGCGGGAGCCGCTCCGTGAAGGCGACGGGGCCGCGGTGGTGTGCGGTGACGACGGCGTGCACGACGTCGGTGGTGTCCTGGGCGCGGCGGCTGCGCACCTCGATGCGCCATCCCCCGCCGGCTGCGGGGCGCCCCTCGACGGTGGTCAGGACGGCCTCACCGGGCCCGGCGACGAGCGGCGCGAGGATGGTGAGGTTGCGCAGCTCCACCTCGGTCATGGGGTGTCCGTGCCGGGTGAGCACCTGGAGCACCAGGTCCACGTAGCCGACACCGGGCAGCAGGCTGCGGCCGTACACGACGTGCCCGCTCAACAGGGGGTTGTCGGCGGTGACGGTAAAGGTCTCGGTGAACGTGGGCAATGCGGTCATCGGTTTTCCGTCCCAAAGAAGGCGCGCGAAGATGCCCGAGTGTGCATGGCGCGAACCGGGGATTCGTTTACGGGCAGGGGAGGGCGACGGCTGTCAGAACGACGCGTCGCTTTGCGCGCCGAGCCGTCCCACGAGATCTCGTTCAGCCGGCAGGGCGGCCAGGTCTCGCAGGGCTCCGGGAGGCGTGCGCTTCTCCGGGCGTCGATGCCCACGGAAATGCAGTCGGCAGTCCCGTGCCACCGCGGCCGCACGGTATCCGGGGCAGTGCGTCAGCAACGGCCGCGCACTCCTCGGCGAAAAGTTGAATGTCCGCGTCGTCGTCGAATGTCTCTGCGGACATCACGTCAGCGGTAAGCACGTACTCGATCACGGTTCCCCCGAACCCGGTTTTCCAGCTGCTTGTCAGGCGGTCAGCGAGAAACGCTCACCGATTTCCCGTGCGCCGACATCACATGGGTGCGGAAATACCGGTCGAGTTCGCGGTCGAGTTCCACAGAGTCGTGATGCGGGACGACGGCGGCGTTCTTCGGGTTCCTGGCGCGGGCCATCTGGAGCCGCTCAACGTCGTAGACCGTGCTGGCGGTCTCATTGAGGTACGGAACGTGCTCGATGCGCCTGGTGGGTCGCGCCGGTCCGGCGTGAAGGTCGCGGTACGGTCTGCCGCCGCTGCCGCCGCTGTCGCCGCTGCCGCCGCTCGCGTGGTACAGCGGGATGTTCTTACAGAACCCGTTGCCTAAGTCGAGTTCGGTACAGCCGAGTATGTGCGAGCGCATGCGTATTCCCCCCGGTTTCGATTGCGCTTTTCGGTTGCGAAATGGACTCACACAAGCGGCACCCTGGCCGGGCGGAGGCTGCGCTGTCCCATATCGGTCAAGTTCTCCTCGATGAAGGCGAGGCAGTCCGGACGGCTTACGGCGTCCGGTCAACCTGCCATCCAGGGAGAACGCCGACTGCGGCGGGCACAATCACGGGGATACAGCCCCAACCCATGCGGTGTGCGGCTTCCCCGTCTCGCTCCCCCAATTCGCTTCGAGAGCTTAGGTTGACTTGATCAGGAGCGTCAACCACCTCTCGAGGATCGCATAGCTCGATTCTTCGGCCCGGACTCACTGCCCAACAGCCTTCCCTACCCGGGGAAAGAGGAAACCGGAAGCCGTCCATACCGGTATTGGCCCTGACCGGTCGGGGCCCTTGGCCACAACCGGACTCCCACTGCGGCGTCGGCCGCGCTCGTAACGATGACGCCATGTGCGCCCCAACCTTTCACCGAGGCAAGTCTCTGGTCTGGACATAAGCCGTCGGGACCGGACCGTCTGATCCGTGTTGTCCATTCAACATTCAACTTCCGGCACCTGAAGCCACGGAACGCGGAGAACTCCGGCGGCGGCCGAGCACATCGTCGGCGGGGCACAGGTCCTCGGCCAGGGTCAGGCCCAGGTCGTCGAGTTCGCGCAGTGCCGCGGCGGCCTCGGAGGCGGTCCGAGTCGGCCGCCGACGACCCGCTCCACGGCACCCGCGAACTCGCCCGGCGCATCGCCGACAGCGACCCGACCGCCCTGCACGCCGTGCGCCAGGCCGCCACGGAGATCGGCGAGGTGGTGGCCATGCCGGTCCACATGTTCGATCCGCGCACCGTGGTGCCGGCCGGACCGCTCAGCGAGCTCCGCGACGACCTGGTCTCGGCGGTGCGCGCCGCCGTGTACCAGCGCGCACTGCCGCCGGCCACCCGCAAACCGACCATCACCGCGACCCAGCTCAAGGGTGGCTCCGTACTGCACGGCGGCATCGCCCTCGCCACGCAGGACGTGTTCAGCCCGGCAGGGATCGCACGGCTGCTCGCCGATGAGCCGGGCCCGGATCAATAGCCCGGACCGGATCGCCGGGCCAGGACGATGACCTGAGATGACAGCCATCTCTTCCGGAGACGACCGGGCCGGATCTCGAAGGCGTCCTGCTATCTCGCCTTCCCCGGTCCGGGGGCTCCCGTGCGCAGGCCGTCCATGACGATGTCCAGGAGTCGTGCGGTGCGGGACTGCCAGTCCCCCTGGCGGTCGATCTGCCAGATGCCGGCGATCGCGAGGACGAAGTCGTCGGCGGTCACTTCCGGGCGGATGGTCCCGGCTTCGTCGTTGGCACGGAGGAGGAGTTCGATCGCGCCGACCACGAGCGAGTAGCCCGGCTTCTGCGGACCTCCCGTCGCGCTCGTGGCCTGGCGCAGCGCCTCCCCCAGGCCCGCCTTGGCCGTGGCGTAGCGGGCAAGGCGGTCCATCCATTCGCGGAGAGCCCGGTCGGGCTCGCGAACCTTCAGCAACTCGGCCGCGCCGTCGACGAGTTGTTGCACCTCCTGGCGGTGCACCTCCAGGACCAGCGCCTCGCGATCGGGGAAGTGCCGGTAGAGCGTGCCCTGCCCGACGCCCGCCTTCTTGGCGATCGCGCTCAGCGGGACGTCCGCGGAGCGGGTCAGCTCTTCGAGGGCCGCCTCCAGGATGCGCTCGCGATTGCGCTGCGCGTCCGAGCGCTGCGGGGCCTCACTCCTCGACTCCACTGGTTCTCCTCCTGGACCCCATAGCGGACAGATGTCCATTTGGGGCCACCTTAACGGGTGGCGAACACCGGCCCGGAAGCCCTCCGCCGTCAGGTCGTCGATGCGGCGCTGCCGCCCGTCGTGGGCGGCAAGGGGCGGCGGCGGCCGGTCAGTCGCTGATCACAGGGCTGCGGCGGATCCACTCGCCGCCGTGTGCCGCCCCGTGCAGGAAAGCGGCGACGTCCGCCCGGCTGATCGTCGGGTTGCCCTTCATCGGCAGCCGGTCGCCCGCGCTGAACGCGCCTCTGGCCGGGGCGTGGGTCAGCCTGGTCGGGAGGACCACGGTCCAGTCCAGCTCGGTGGAGCGGATGTGCTCGTCGGCGATCGCCTTGTCCGCGTAGATCGACCGCAGCAACGTGCGGTAGATCGCCTTCTGCGTGGTGCTCGACCAGGCGAAGGTGTGGCCGACGCCGAACGACGACAGCCACACCAGGCGGGAGACGCCGGCCCCCTCGGCCGCATCGATCACGGCTGCCGCGGAGCGCGTGAAGAGGCTGCCCGCACGCACGGACGTGCCCACGCCGAGGGCGGACACGACGGCGTCCTGCCCGGCCATGGCGGCGGCCATGTCGCGTTGTGCGGTGGCGTCGCCGGTGATCGGCGTGATCCGCCCGGCGAGATCGTCCAGGGCCGCGGGGTTGCGCACCAGGGCCGTGACCGTGTCGCCGGATCGCAGGGCCAGGTCGACGAGGTGGCGGCCGGTGGGACCGGTCGCGCCGAGGATGAGCAGTTTCATGGCAGCAGAGGTCTTCCGTGCGGAGGGGCCGTGGCGCCGGCCGACCGTGATCGGTTCACGACGACACACTGAAACGGACAGCTGTCCGCTACGGGGAAAATTAGCGGACAGCTGTCCGTTTCGCAAGACGGGGCGACGCCTGCCGGCCCGACCGACCCCGGCCAGCCCGGCCGACCCCGGCCGGCCGCGTCAGCCCCACCCGGCCGCCTCAGGCCTTGCCGAGCAGATCCGCCGGAAACGCTCCCGCCGCCACCGCGGCCTTGGCGAACGTCGCCCCCAGAGCCGTCAGGCGGGCCACGCCCTCCGCGCCGAGGTGCTCGTACGGAGCCCGGTCCAGGCGGTCGGTCTCCTGCTCGATGTCCTCGCGGAGCGCCACGCCTCGCTCGGTGAGCTCGCCGGCGCCGTCCAGCAGCCCGCGGTCCCGCAGGCGGGCCGTCGCCGCGTTCCAGTCGTCCAGGGTCCAACCACGGGTGGTCACCACCCACTTCGGCGTCATGCCCCTGCCCGTGGCGGTGTGGGTCACCAGCGCCTCCAGCCCGTCGAGGCCCGCGGACATCAGCACGGCCAGGTGCCCGTCGCCCCGGTGCTCGCGCAGCAGGGTCGCCCCGTGCCAGAACGCGAGGTGCGGCTCGTCGGGGACGGGAAGGTCGGCGTGCGCCGAGTACAGCGGCCGGGCGCTGCGCCCGCAGGCCTCGACGGCGCGCAACGCCAGCCGTGCGGCCTCCGCCATCTCCGCGGACGCCAGGACCTCCTCGCCCAGCAGCCGCCGCAGCGTCGCGTCGACGGCACGCGCGCGTGCCGCGAGCACGTCCGCGGGGGTGGCGATCGACCACACCGCGGGCACGTGCCGGGCCACGAGGTCGTGCTGGTAGTTGTAGAAAGTCGCCGTCACCGCGCCGGCCCCGACCGCCCCCAGCGCGGCCGCCCGCGCGGCGAAGTTCACGGCCTGGGGATGGGTGATCCCGAGAGCACCCAGCTCCCGTCCCAGTTCGGGCGCGAAGTAGTGCGTCGCGTGCAGGGAGTTGAGGGGGTGGTTACAACGTCGACCGGCGCGCGGCTCGAGGGCAGCAGTAGTCATGCCCAGCAGGTTACCGACCGGTCATTACTCCGCCGCTCGCGGTTCGACGCCCTTGCCCACGCTCTGGGCGAGGTCCAGGTCGGTGTGCAGCAGGTTGTGGTCCGAGTGCTCGGTCGGGTGCACACCGTGCTCGAGCGCGACGACGCCTCGCAGGAAGACGTAGTCGAACTTGCTCTGCCAGTCGGTGGTCGGCTCGCAGGTTCCGGTGGTCGGGGGATGACACTTCGGGTCCGTGTCCGCGGCCAGCTCCCACATCCCGGTGAGCTCGGAAGCGTCCGGCACGGCGTTGAAGTCGCCGAGAACGATCGCGCGGTCGTGCCGGGCGACGGCCGCGGCGAGTACGCCGACCTGGCCCGCTCGGACCGACTCCTGACGCCGTTCGGCGAGGTGCGTGTTGAAGACCCGGACGGAGCGGCCGTCCACACGGGTGGTGACTGCCATGTACCCACGGTCCTCGGATCCGCCGTCGGGGTATTCGACCGTGACCGGGTCCGTCATCGGCGCCGCCGAGAGGAGCGCCTGGCCGTAGCCCCCCGGACTCCACGGCGCTCCCCCACAGCGGCCCCAGTTCTGCAGAACCGTCCCGTACTCGACGTGGTAGACCAGCCCGTAGCGGTCCTTCAGGTAGTCCCGGATCCGCTCGACGTCACGCACGCACGCTTCTTGCAGGCCGATCACCTGGGGCGCGTACGTGGCGATGTCCGCCGCCCGGTCGGCGTTGCTCTCCTCGCAGGGGTTGCAGATGTTCCACGTCATGACCCGGTTCGGCACGACGTCCCGGACGGCGTCGACGGGCGGCGCCCCGGCTCGGGGCGCGCCGCTCGGCGCCCTGGAGCCGACGAGCACCACGCAGGCCACGATCGCGGCGCCCACGAGCAGCCGCATGTCCTTTCCGAGCACCATCGCCTCCCAGGAGTGGATGCACGTGGCATCCGACGTCTCCATGGACGAGGTTATGGGACGGAGTTGTGAACGACGCATGCGGTGTGCGGGCCCCGGACCCGCCCGGCGCGGGGCGGCTTCAGTCGTCCTGCCCGAGTCCGCGATCGGGTGCGCTCATGTCCCCTGTGCGGGGCGTGCCTTCGGAGAGCCCGTAGCGCAGGTACACGGTGCCCTTCGGACTTGCCGCCGGCGGTTCGAGGAGCGTGATGTTCGTGGGCACCGCGCCACCGTCGAACACCTTCTTCCCGACGCCGAGCACGATCGGGTGCACCCAGAGGTCGAGACGGTCGAAGAGCTTCTCGCGCAGGAGGGTCTGTACCAGGTTCAGGCTCCCGACGACCTTGATGTGCTTGTGCCGGTCACGGATCTCGCGCACCGCGCCGGCCAGGTCCGGGCCGAGTTGCGTGGACCCGGCCCATGAGAGGTCGGGCCTGCCGCGGGAGGCCACGTACTTCGGGACGCTGTTGAAGAGCGTGGCGATCTCGTTGTCCTCGCCGCCCTTCTGGTGCGGCCAGTAGGCGGCGAAGATGTCGTACGTCCGCCGGCCGAGCAGGAGGGCGTCCGTGCCTTCGTAAGCGGCGCCGATCTGCGCCCCGGCGACCTCGTCCAGCAGGGGCGCCTGCCAGCCGCCGAACGGGAACCCCGCGGGGTCCTCGTCGGGGCCGCCGGGCGACTGCCCGACGAGGTCGAGGGTCGCGAACAGCTCGATGTCGATGAGGCCCATGGCTACTCCTGATGAGTTGGTCGTCCCGGTCGGTAGGTAGACCTGTGGGCGTCGGCAAACTCATCGGGACGCCGCACCGGCACTCCCGTTCACGATGGATCACAGGCCGCGTCCACGCCGGGTGGCCGCCCGGTGTCCGGCGTCGCCGCAGGTCAGCGGCCTGTCCATGCCGTCCGATGCCGACGTCCGGCATTTGGACGACGATATTGCGATATTGACGGGTCAAGGAAGTGATCCGTACGATCGCGAGTGGCATTGAGTGTCAGCGTCAAGCCCTGGCTTGCTGACCGGCAACCCTCCTCCGCGGTGGGGTGCTCCAGGTGAAAGCCCGGCGGGGTCGACGACCCTGCAAGCGCGCGGCCCCGGCACCGGGGCCTGAGAGGGGAGGACCACCGTGCGGATCGACTGCAGTCTGAGTGCCTCTCTCGCCGCCGCGGCGGCGTTCTCCGGACTCTCGCGCCGGCGCCACATCGATCTCCAGCGCTTCGCCGGCTGTCTGTGTAGCACCTCCCTGTAGCCCCTCCCCAGCGCCTCCCGACGGCTCGTCTCCGCACGCCCGTGTGCAGCGGCTGACCGGACGTCACCTCCGCGGCCGACGTCCGCCGTCGGCGGCTCCGGCGATCCCACGCCTCCCTCCCTTCCTCCCCTTTCCTTCCTCTTTCCCCTCGCAGTCGACTTCCCCTGCGTCGCCCTGCCCGGACGTTCTGAACGGGCACGTGCGCGACGGCTTCGGAGTAGGAGAACCATTCCGTGATAGCGCGTACGGATTCCCGGCCCACCCGGTGGGCGGCCCTCGCGGTGCTCGTGACGAGCGGCGTGCTGCTGAGCGCCTGCTCGGCGGGCGGCGACGGCAGTTCGAGCAGCGGCGGCGGCCAGGCCCGCTCCGGCGGCACGCTGACCTTCGCCGTCGGGTCGGACGCCGGCTGCGTCGACCCCCAGCAGGTGGGCAGCAACGACACGATCTACTCGCTGCGCCAGATCGTGGACTCCCTGACCGACCAGGACCCCAAGACCGGCAAGATCGTGCCCTGGCTCGCGAAGAGCTGGGACATCAGCGCGGACGCCACGACCTTCACCTTCCATCTGAGATCGGGCGTCACCTTCAGCGACGGGTCGGCGCTGACCGCCCAGGTGGTCAAGGACAACTTCGACGCGGTGCCGAAGCTCGGCGCCCTGGGCACGCTGGCACAGGGGTATCTGAGCGGCGTGGACAGCACGACCGTGGTCGATCCGCTCACGGTCCGGGTCACGTTCAAGCAGCCCAACGCGCAGTTCCTCCAGGCGACGGCGACGCATTCGCTGGGCATCGAGTCGTCGGCGAGCGTGCGGAAGAGCCCGCAGGACAAGTGCAGTCAGGGCGTGGTCGGTTCCGGGTCGTTCGTGTTGAAGGACTACGTGCAGAACCAGTCGATCGCCCTGGCCAGGCGCGCCGGGTACGCGTGGGGTTCCGCGCTGTGGACCAAGAAGGGCGAGGCGTACCTGGACAAGCTGGTGTTCAAGGTGGTGCCGGAGGCGGGTGTGCGCACCGGGAGCCTCCAGTCCGGGCAGGTGGACGCGATCAGCGGCGTCGGCAGGTCCAACGAGTCGGCGCTGAAGAGCGGCGGCCAGGTGGACCTTCAGCAACGGGCCAATCCCGGGGTGGTGTTCAACCTGGGGCTGAACAACTCCCGGCCGGCGCTGAAGGACGTCAGGGTACGGCAGGCGATCTCGTACGCCGTCGACCGGCAGCAGGTCGTGGACACCGTGTTCCCGACCGGTACCGAGCCCGCGACCAGCATCCTGGCGCACACCACCCCCGACTACTCCGACCTCGGCGCGGAGCTGACCCTGGACGCGGCGAAGGCCAAGTCCCTGCTGGACTCGGCGGGTTGGAAGACCGGCGGCGACGGCATCCGGGTGAAGGACGGCAAGAAGCTCAGCCTGACCGTCTCGTGGTTCCCCAACGCGGCCACGAATCAGCCCTCGCTGGAGCTGATCCAGCAGCAGCTCAAGGCCGTCGGCATCGGTGTGGTGCTCAAGCAGCTGCCGGTCACCCAGTTCGCGCCGACGCTGCAGTCCGGTGACTTCGATGTGGTGTGGGGCAATGTGACCCGCGCCGACCCGGACATCCTGCGCAGCTCGTTCTCCACCCGTCTGGCCAACTTCTACCAGCTGTCCGCCGGCCCCCTGGACACCGCGCTGAGCGAGCAGGCGGCGACGGCCGACACCGCCGAGCGGAAGCAACTGGTGGTCCAGGCCCAGGAGTTGCTCGTGCGGAACGCCTATGTCGTCCCCGTGGTGGAGCTGCAGACCCAGCTCGGGGTGTCGAAGAAGGTGCACCGTCTCGACTTCGACGCCTCCAGCCGGATCCAGCTGCACGACACCTGGATCGGCTGACGGCCGCCATGCGTCTCTATGTCGTCAAACGCGTCGCGCAGGCGATCGGCGTGCTGTGGGCGGCCTACACGGTGGCGTTCCTCGTGCTGGACTTCCTGCCCGGTGACCCGGTGTCGGCGATGGCCGGCGCCGGAGCGGACACCGGGCAGGTCGATCCGGCCCAACTGGCCGCGCTCCGGCATCAGTACGGCTTCGACAAGCCGGTGCTCGCGCAGTACGCCGACTACCTGGGCCGGGCGGTGCGCGGGGACTTCGGCGACTCGATCTCCACCGGCCGGCCGGTGACCTCGAGCCTGGCGGATGCGCTGCCGGGGACCCTTCAGCTGACCGGGGCGGCGCTGCTGCTCGCGGTACTGGGCGGCGGCTCTCTCGCGGTGCTGGCGACCTACACCAGCCGGCGGTGGCTGCGGCAGCTGCTGCTGTCGTTGCCCCCGCTGGGGGTGTCGGTGCCCACGTTCTGGGTCGGACTGCTGCTGGTGGAGCTGTTCTCGTTCCGGTTGCGGCTGTTCCCGGCGTTCGGCAACGACGGGTTGCGCGGTCTGGTGCTGCCCGCGGTGACCCTCGCGATCCCGACCGGCGCGCTGGTCGCTCAGGTGCTGTCCAAGAGTCTGTTCACGGCGCTGGACCAGGCCTATGTGGAGACCGCGCGGGCCAAGGGCGCCGGGCGGCTGCGGATCCATCTGCGGCATGCGCTGCGCAACGCCTCGCTGCCCGCGCTGACGGTCGTCGGACTGCTGGCCGGTCAGCTGATCGCGGGGTCGGTCGTCGTGGAGACGGTGTTCTCCCGCGACGGCCTCGGCCGGGTGACGGCGGCCGCCGTCACGGTCCAGGACATCCCGCTGGTCCAGGGGGTCGTGGTGTTCGGCGCGGTGATCTTCGTCGCCGCCAATCTGATCGTCGACCTCGTCTATCCGCTGCTGGACCCGCGGATCGTGGTGGCCTCGAGCAGGAACAGGAAGGTGAGTCCGGCATGAGCCAGACCCTCGCCGACGGCGTCTTTGCCGATGACCGCTCCGCCGACGCCACGCTCGGCACGGCGCGGCCGGTCGGACCGGGCGGCGACGCCCGGGTGCTCGGGCGCGGCGCCGGACCGCGGCGGTTCCTGCGGTTCCTCGTGCGCCGCCCCGGCCTGGTGGTCTCGGTTCTCCTGCTGGTCCTGGTGGTGCTGGCCGCGTTCTGGCCGGGGCTGTTCACCTCGCGGGACCCGCTGCAGGGGGTGCCGTCGGAGAACTTCCGCGGCCCGAGCGGCGCGCACTGGTTCGGCACCGACGAGCTGGGGCGGGATGTGTTCTCCAGGGTGGTGCACGGGGCACAGTTGTCGCTGAAGGCGACCCTCATCGCGGTGGCGGTCGCGTTCGTGGTCGGCGGGCTGATCGGCCTGGTCGCCGGGTTCGTGGGCCGCTGGGTCGAGGACGTGCTGATGCGGTTCGTCGACGTGCTCCTCTCGATCCCGGCGCTGTTCCTGTCCCTGGCCCTGGTCACCGCCCTGGGCTACGGGACGGTGAAGGTGGCGGTCGCGGTGGGCATCGCCAGCGTCGCCCAGTTCGCGCGGGTGACCCGGGCGGAGGTGCTGCGGGTGCGGCAGGCGGTCTTCGTCGAGGCCTCGCGCTCGTGCGGGGCGCGCTGGTACTCGGTGCTGGGCCGGCATGTGCTGCCCAACGCGGCGGGCCCGGTGATCGTGCTGGCCACCCTCGACTTCGGCGCCGCCATCCTCGCCGTGTCGGCGCTGAGCTTCCTCGGCTACGGGGCTCCGCCGCCGGCCCCGGAGTGGGGCACGTTGATCTCCGAGGGCCGTAACTACCTGGCCAACGCCTGGTGGCTCACGGCGCTGCCCGGACTGGCGATCGCCGCGACGGGGCTGGCCACCAACCGCCTCGCGCGAGCCCTCGACGGCGAATGGTCCGGGCAGCGATGACCGGCCCGGTGACCCACGGGAACGAGAACGAGCGAGAGACGGGCGCAGCCGTGACGAAAGAGGCCGTTGCCGAGGACGCGCCGCTGCTGGAGGTGCGGGGCCTGTCGGTGTCGTACCGCACCCGCGGCGGCATCGTGCAGGCGGTGCGAGGGGTGGATCTCGACGTCCGGCCGGGCGAGGTGACCGCGGTGGTCGGCGAGTCCGGATCCGGCAAGAGCACGACCGCCCACGCGATCATCCGGCTGCTGGCGGCGAACGGCGGCATCGACGCGGGCACGGTCCGCTTCGGCCGGCACGACCTCACCGCGCTGTCCGAACGGGAGTTGCGCACGGTGCGCGGGGCGCAGATCGGCCTGGTTCCCCAGGATCCGACGGTCTCGCTCAACCCGGTGAAACGCATCGGCGAACAGGTCGCCGAGGTGCTGCGCATCCACGGGCTCGCGACCCGCCGCTCCGCGCCGGCGGCCGCCGTCGAGATCCTGGACCGGGCCGGGCTGCCCGACGCGGCGACCCGGGCCCGGCAGTACCCGCACGAACTGTCCGGCGGGATGCGGCAACGGGCCCTGATCGCCGTCGCCATCGCGGCCGGGCCGAAGCTGATCATCGCCGACGAGCCGACCAGCGCCCTGGACGTGACCGTGCAGCGGGTCATCCTCGACCGGCTCCAGGAGCTCACCGAGGAGTCCGGGACCGCGGTGCTGCTGGTGACGCACGACCTCGGTGTCGCCGCCGACCGGGCGCGGCGGATCGTGGTCATGTCCGAGGGCCGGGTCGTCGAGACCGGTCCGACCCGCGACGTCCTGGACGACCCCCGGCACGAGTACACCCGGCGACTGCTGGCCGCCGCCCCCAGCCTGACCACGGCTCGTCCCCGGGCGGCCACGGCCCCCGGGCCCGCCCCCGCCTCCGGGCCGGCGCCGCTGGTCGAGGTCCGCGGCCTGGTCAAGGAGTTCCGGCTGCCCGCCGCCCGCGGCTCGGCCCGCTCGCTGCGCGCCGTCGACGACGTCGGCTTCACTCTCCACCGCGGCCGGACGCTGGCCCTGGTCGGAGAGTCGGGCTCGGGGAAGTCCACCACCGCCCGCATGGTGCTGCGGCTGACCGACCCGACCTCGGGTCGGATCCTGTTCGACGGCGTCGATGTCACCGCCGCCCGTGGCGCGGAGGCCCGACAGCTGCGCCGACGGGCCCAGCTCGTCTACCAGAACCCGTACGCCTCGCTCGACCCGAGGTTCTCCATCGGCGAGGTGATCACCGAGCCGCTGCGCGCGTTCAAGGTCGGCGACCGCGCCTCCCGGCTCGGCCGGGCCCGGGAACTGCTCGACCGCGTGGCGCTGCCGGCCTCGGTGCTGGACCGCCGCCCGGCGGAGCTCTCCGGCGGACAGCGCCAGCGCGTAGCCGTCGCCCGGGCCCTGGCACTCTCGCCGGACCTGGTCGTCTGCGACGAGCCGGTGTCCGCGCTCGACGTCTCCGTCCAGGCCCAGGTGCTCGATCTGCTCGCCGAGCTCCAGGCCGACACCGGGGTGGCGTATCTGTTCATCTCGCACGACCTGGCCGTCGTACGGCAGATCGCGCACGAGGTCGCCGTCATGAAGGCCGGGCGCATCGTCGAGACGGGCACCGCCGACGAGCTGTTCGCCCGCCCCGCCCACCCATACACCCGCGAACTGCTCGCGGCGATCCCCGGCCGGCAGCACGCCGCGGCCGACCGCGAGCACCGGCCATCGAAGGAGCACGCATGACCCTCCAGGACACCCCCGCAGACCTGCACGCCTTCACCCGCGACTGGGAGGAGTGGCACCGCGGGCAGGAAGCACGGCTCGCCGCCCCGCACGGCTTCCTCGCCGTCACCGGTCTGCACTGGCTCGGCGAGCGGCCCGAGCGCTTCCCGGACGCCCCGGGCGCCTGGTCGACCGGGGCCGACGGGGTCGTCGTGGTCCTCGACGACCTCCTCGACGACGGCCCGGAGCTGGTCGTCGACGGAAACCCGGTCCGGGGCGAGCACCGCTTCGGCGTGCTGCCCGAGCGCGGCGGGGTGAACGCGGTCTGGGGCGACTCGGTGATCGAGGTCGCCAAGCGCGGCGGGCACGACATCCTCCGCCCGCGGCGCCCCGACGCCCCGCTGCGCACCGCCTTCACCGGCACGCCGGCCTACGCGCCGCACCCCCGCTGGTCCGTGACCGGCCGTTACACGGCCTTCGACGAGCCCCGGCCGACGACCGTGGGCGCCGCGGTCGAGGGCCTCGAACACGTCTACGACGCACCGGGCCGGATCGAGTTCGAGCTGGACGGACGGGAGCTGGCGCTGACCGCGTTCCCCGGGCACGCTCCGGGCAGTCTGCTGGTGCTGTTCACCGACGCCACCTCCGGTGTCACCACCTACGCGGCGAACCGGGCCCTCGCGCTCGACCCGCCCGCCGCCGACGGCACGGTCGTCCTGGACTTCAACCGGGCCACGAACCTGCCCTGCGCCTACACCGACCTGGCCACCTGCCCGCTGCCGCCGGCCGAGAACCGGCTGCCGGCGGCGATCGAGGCCGGCGAGAAGCTGCCCCGTGAGCGGGGCGGTTCATGAGCGCCGCGCCCCGCGTCGGCGCCTCCCGCCCCACCGCTCCCCGGATCGACTCGCTGGCCTTCCTCACGCCCGGCAACTTCGCCGACGACGACCCGTACACCGGGCTGGAGGAGACGCTTCAGCTGTTCGAGTACGGCGAACGGATCGGCTACGACGGCGCCTGGATCCGCCAGCGGCATCTGGAGCACGGCGTCGGCTCGGCCGCGGTGTTCCTCGCCGCGGCCGGTCAGCGCACCGAACGGGTCGAACTGGGGACCGCGGTCATCCCCATCGGATACGAGAGCCCGTTCCGGCTGGCCGAGGACCTGGCCCTCGCCGACGTGCTGTCCCGCGGCCGGCTCCAGGTCGGCTTCAGCACCGGCATGCCGCACGCCGAGCTCCTCGGCGACCTGGTGTACGACGGGGACTGGCGTGCCTTCGACCTGTCGTACGGCAGGATCGCCCGTGTCGTCGACAACCTGCGCGGCGACCATCTCGGCGGACCCGACACGGTGATCCAGTCGCCGGGCAACACCCAGCGACCGCGGCTGCAACCGCACGACCCCGGTCTGGTGGACCGGATCTGGTACGGCGCAGGCAGCCTGCGCTCGGCCCGGTGGGCCGCCGGGCAGGGACTGAACCTGCTCAGCGGCAACATCGTCACCGGCGAGGGCACCGACGACTTCACCACGGCCCAGCTCAACCTGCTGGCCGAGTACCGGCGTTCGCTCCCCCAGGACCGGCCCTCGCGGGTGGCGCTCGGTCGGGTGATCGTGCCGTTCGACAGCGCCGACGCGAACACCCGGGCCCGGTACCGCAGTTACGCGGCCGACCGGCACGAGCGCACCCTGGCGCCGAGGGGGCCGAAGCGGACGCTGTTCGCCCCGGACGTGGTCGGCACCGCCGAGCAGATCCTGGAGCAGCTGACCGCGGACCCGGTGATCGCGGCCGTGTCCGAACTGCGCCTGGAGCTGCCGTACGAGTTCCGCCGGGAGGACTACGAGCAGATCCTGTACGACGTCCGGCACCTGATCGCGCCCGAGCTCGGCCGGCAGCCCGCGACGGCGCAGTTGCAAGGGAGGGTGTAGCGCAACGACGCGCCCTCAACACGCCTTTGCCGAAAGGCTGTTGAGAGGATCCCCTCAAGCACTTCTTAGTTTAGGCTAACCTAAGAAACTCGGAGGGCACTGATCCGCAGGCGCGTCGTGCAGGGAGGAAGACACCCATGGGCTTGCCGGCCATCTCCGCCTATCCCATGCCGGACAGCTCCGCCCTCCCTCGGTCGTACGCCTCCTGGAGGATCGATCCTGCCCGCGGCGCGCTGCTGATCCACGGCATGCAGAACCAACTGGTCGGAACCTTCCCCGCGGGGCGCTCCCCCGTGGTGGAACTCGTGGAGAACATCACCGCGCTCCGGGAGCTCGCCGGAGCACTCGGCATGCCGGTCGTGTTCAGCGCCGAGCCCGCCGGGGAACAGCCGAGCAGTTGCGTCCAGGCGCCGGACGACGAGATCCCGGAGTCCGACGCCGAGCCCGACGCCGTCGGGATCATCGACTCCCTCGCGCCGCGCCCCGGCGAGCATCTGCTGGGCAATGTGCGCCACAACGCCTTCCTGCGCAGCCGCCTCGACCGGCTGCTGCGCTCGGAGGGCCGCGACCAGCTGATCGTCTGCGGGGTGTACGCCCACCTCGGCGTCCTGCTGACGGCGGCGGACGCCTTCATGAACGGCTTCCAGCCCTTCGTCGTCGCCGACGCCGTGGCCGACTTCTCCGCCGAGGAGCACACCATGGCGCTTCGCTGGAGCGCACGCGGCAGCGTGGTCCGCACGACGGACGCCCTGCTGCGCGATCTGCTCCTGCACCGCGGACGGCGCCAGGCGTGACCGCATGACCGTCGACCCGGGCCTGCCCGAAGGGCTGTGCCCGTCCATGAATGGAGTGGCTCCGTGACTGTGACCGCCGCCCGGGAATCCCTCGGGTCGTCTCCCTGGCCGCCGGAGCTGCGCGGCAGCGTGGTGGTCGTCAAGTACGGCGGCAACGCCATGGTGGACGCGAGCCTGCAGCGCGCGTTCGCCGAGGACGTCGTGGAGCTGTGGCGCGCCGGGCTGCGTCCGGTCGTCGTACACGGCGGCGGGCCCCAGATCAGCGCCATGCTGGACCGCCTCGGTCTGGAGGTCCGCTTCGAGGCGGGGCTGCGCGTGACCACCCCGGAGACCATGGAAGTGGTGCGCATGGTGCTGACCGGGCGGGTGCAGCGGGAGCTGGTCGGCTGCATCAACGCCCATGGCCCCTTCGCCGTGGGCATGACGGGCGAGGACGCGCACACGATGACCGCGCGGCGGCGGCCGGCCTGGGTGGACGGCCGCCCGGTGGACATCGGCCTCGTCGGCGACATCGTGGACGTGAACCCGGACACCGTGCGCGCCCTGCTGGACCAGGGGCGCATCCCGGTGCTCTCACCGGTGGCCCGTGGCACGGCCGGCGAGGTCTACAACGTCAACGCCGATCTCGCGGCGTCCGCGCTGGCCACGGCGCTCGACGCCGAGCGGCTCGTGGTGCTCACCGATGTGGCGGGGCTGTACGCGGACTGGCCGCACAGCACCGAGGTGGTCGAGCGGCTGACCGTCACCGAGTTGGACGAGATGCTGCCGGGACTGGCGAGCGGGATGCTGCCGAAGATGGAGGGCTGTCTGCGGGCCGTCCGGTCCGGGGTGCGCAGGGCGCACGTCCTCGACGGCCGGGAGCCGCACGCCCTGCTGCGGGGACTCCTCGACCGGACCGGCCCCGGCACGACGGTGGTCCCGGACGACGAGACGGACCGGGCGTGACGCACCGGAAATGACGCACCGGAAGTGACGCGCCGGACCTGACCGGCAGGACGTGCCCGTCCCCGGTTCCTGTTCGCTCACAGGAACCGGGCCAGCACCCGGGCGCCGCGGCGCGGGTCCAGGGACCTGGTCCAGGCGGCCGGCGCCGTGCGCGGGGACGCCGGGGTGAATCCGTGGCGCAGGAAGAGCCCGCCGCTGCCCACGGTGGCCGTGTACAGGGCCGTCAGCGACTGCGCGCCGGCCCGGGCGAGGACGGCGGTCATGAGTCGTGCGCCCACCCCGTTCCCCTGCCGGTGGCCCGCCACGCAGAAGTTGTACAGCACGCCGACAGGACCTTGACCGGTCGCCGGGGAGGCCGCGTGCACCCGCAGGGCGACGCAGCCGTCGAGCGTGCCGTCGGCGGCCTCCGCCACGAGGAACTCGGCCGCCTGGCGGACGTACAGCGAGGCGGGGCGCTCGCGCAGCGCTCCCGAGCGGACGAACGGCCGGGACAGGGCCGCGAGCGCCGCGGCGTCGTCCTGGCGTGCGGAGCGCACGCGCAGGACGGACGACGCGGCCGGGAGCGGGACGGGGTGGGGGGTGAGCATGGTTCTTCTCCGGGCACGGGCCTCGATGCGGCGGGTCAGGCGTCCTTGGACGCCGCGAGGGAACGGGGGCGCAGGTCGGTCCAGTTGGCCTCGATGTGCTCCAGGCACGCGTCCCGGGTGTTCTCGTCGAAGACGACGGTCCACCCCCCGGGCACCTCGGCGAAGGACGGCCAGAGCGAGTGCTGGCCCTCGTGGTTGACCAGGACCAGGAAACGGCCTTCGCTGTCGTCGAAGGGGTTGGTGCTCATGTGCGGTGCCTCCTTGGAACGCCATTCTTAGGTTAGGCTCGCCTAATTAAGATGAGCCTAGCGTTTCCCGCTTCCCTCTCACAAGGAGACGTTCATGCGCCCCCCGGCCGACATGGATGCCGAGACCGACACCTCCTTCGCCGCGTTCGGGCTGCCCGGCGAGCCCGGCAGCGACGAGTTCTGGGCCGCGGCGGGGGCACCCGCCTCGGCGCCTGCCCCGGACGGCGGTTGGCTGACCCTGTTCCTGTGGCGCGGATCTCAGGCGAGCATCGGCTTCGAGGACGGGTCGCAGTCGGTCCCGCTGCGCCGGTGGCACGACACGGACTGCTGGTACGCGCAGGTGCCCATGCCCGAACGCCGGTGGACGACCTACCAGTTCCTCGTCGACGACACGGCCTGCGCCGACCCGCTGAACCCGGTCGGCGCGGGCGGCGACCGGTCCATCGCCGCGACCCCGGACGCGCCGGCCCAGCCGCACTGGCCCGTCGTCGGCGCGGACGACGTGCTGCCCGTCCCGCGCACCCGGATCCGCTGGAACAGCGAACGGCTCGGCGGACGGCGTACCGTGCGCGTCCATCCGGCGGGCGGCGGCGGACCGGTGGTCCTGCTGCTCGACGGGGACGACTGGCTGTATCTGCACCCGGCGACGACCGCGTTCGACTCGGCCGTCGCCGCCGGCGACCTGCCTCCCGTCACCCTCGTCTTCCTCCCGAGCAAGGACCGGCACGTCGAGTTCGCGTGCCGGCCCGAGCTGTGGGAGGCGGTCCGGGACGAACTGCTGCCGCTGGTGGCGGAGTCCGGCGTGCCCGCCGACCTGGACCGGCTGGTGGTGGTCGGGCAGAGCCTGGGCGGGCTCAGCGCGCTCTACGCTGCGCTGGCCTACCCGGAGTTGGTGTCGCGCGTCGCCTGTCAGTCGGGGTCGTTCTGGTGGACGCCCGACGCGATGGATCTGCCGGATCCGTTGCGTGACGGGCCCGTCGGGGGCGAACTCGCTGCGCGGCTGCGGGCCAACAAGCCCGACCTGTCGGGCCTGCGGGTCGCGTTCGACGTCGGGGAGCATGAGCCGGGCATGCTGCCCCACTGTGCGTTGGTCGAGTCGCTGATTGAGGAGGCCGGTGCGACCGTGCAGGTTTCCCGGTCGGCCTCCGGCCATGACCGGGTCGGATGGCGGCATGCCCTGTTGAGGGACGTTGCGTGGGTTCTCGCAACGCCGTAGTTGCCTGCGGGTCCGGTGGGGGCTGGTCGCGCCCACGCGGCGGAGCCGCATATGTGACAGCCCCGCGCCCCTATGGGCGCGTCCCTGCTCGGGGCGTTCAGTAGATCAGCGCGCCACCGCCGCGCAGTAGTCCTCGTCCCTCGCCAACAGGTTGCGGTGGGTGTCCTCTGCCGTGATGGCGCCGTCGTCCAGGACCAGGACCCGGTCGGCGGCGTCCAGCAGGGCCGGGCTGCTGGTGAGGACGACGGTGGTGCGGCCCCGGCGCAGCTTCGCGACGTTGCGGGCGATGAGCTGCTCCGTGACCGCGTCCACGGCGGTCGTCGGATCGTGCAGGACGAGGACGTCGGTGTCGGCGGCCAACGCGCGGGCCAGCGACAGCCGTTGCCGCTGTCCCCCGGAGAGGTTCGCGCCGCGGTCGCGGACGGCGTAGTCGAGCCCGTCGCGGTGCAGGGCGACGACGTCCGTCAGCATGGACGCCTCGACGGCCTCGGGCACGCTCCGGCTGGTGCCCGAGGGGTCGATGTTGCTGCGCAGGGTGCCCGCGAAGATCTCCCCGTCGTACGGGTTCACCAGCAGATGCGCGCGGACCGCCTCGACCGACAGGTCCGCCAGCTCCTGCCCGCCGACCCGCACCACGCCCTCGTACGCGTCGGGCGGGACGTTCACGGCCAGGACCGACGCGAGGTCGGCCGCCGCGCGCGGCTGGTAGGCGGCGATCGCCACGAACTCGCCGGCGGACACCTTGAGCTTCAGCTTGCGCAGGGACCCGTGCCGGACGCAGTCGATCTCCAGGTCCCCGCCCGCGGCCGGGCGCTCCGGTCCCGGGGTCGTCACCGGCGGGGCGGTCAGCACCAGCGCCATCCGCTCGGCCGACGCGCGCGCGATCATCACGTACTTCGGCATCTCCGAGAACAGTTTGAGCGGCTCCATGATGAACTGCGCCAGGCCGACGGCCATGACCAGCTCGCCGATGGTGATCTCTCCGCCGAACGCCAGCCAGCCCGCCGTGAGGGTCACGGCGGCGGCCAGGACGGCGTTGAGGGCCAGCGCGGTGCCCGCGTACACGCCGTTCACCTTGGCGACGGTGATCGCCTGGTGCTTGGCCTCCGTGCTGACCTTCCGGTAGGAGCGGAACGCCGCGTGGTTGCCGCCGAAGCCGTGCAGCGGGCGCAGGCCGATGATCAGGTCGGCGACCTTCGCGCCCGCCCGCGCCACCCGGGCCTGCTGTTCCTGGGTGCTCGCGCCGATCCGCTTGGACATCACGCTGAGGATCGACAGGATCGCGACGGTTCCCACGATCACCAGCGCGCCGAGCCGGAGGTCGGCCAGGCCCAGTGCGACCGCCGCGACCACCACCGCGACCAGCGAGCTGATCAGCAGCGGCACCACCTCGATGATGTCGGCGGTCTGGTCGGCGTCCTCGGTGGCGATGGTCAGCACCTCGCCGGACTTGAGGTCCATGTCCCGGGCCACCGGCTGGAGGCCGCAGGCGGCGACCTCGACCCGCCAGCGGTGCGCCTCGGTGGTGTTGGCCTTCTGCAGGATGCGCATGCCGAACCGCCACGACAGCGACACCGTCGTGATGATCGCGGCGAGCGCGCCGATCGACACCGCGAGCGCGCCGAGGTTCCGGTCGCCCTGCATGGTGTGCTCGACGATCAGACCGAGCGCGATGGGAAAGGCGGTCTCACCGGCCTGGTAGAGGCCCATGAGGACGGTGCCCCAGACCATGGCGCCGACGTTGCGGCGCAGCGCGGACTTGAGGATGTCGGACCCCGGGCGGGGCCGCTGCGTGTCAGGAGTTGTCATCGAGATGGCGGGCAATCGCTTCCGGGGTTCGCAGGGTGAACAGGTCACGGATGGTGATGACAGGACCGTACTCCCGGCGGAGCAGCCCGTTCAGCCGCACCGCCAGCATGGAGTGCCCACCGAGGGACACGAAGTCGCTCACCGCGCTCACCTCGTCGTCGTCCAGGTCGAGTGCCTCGGCGAAGAACTCGCAGACCGTCGTCTCGGTCTCGGTCCGAGGGCCGCGCTCCCCCGCCGTCGTCAGCGCGCCGAGCGGCTTGGCCTCCGGCAACGCCTTGGTGTCAGCCTTCCCGTTCACCGTCAGCGGGATGCTGTCGACCTGGGCGAAGTGCGTCGGGCGCAGGAAGTCCGGCAGCGCGGCGCCCACTTCGGCGGCGACGGCAGCCAACTCGGCGCCGTCCAGGACGAGATAGGCGGCCAGTCGGTAGGAGCCGTCGACCTGTGGGTCGGGCTGGGCCACGGCGGCGACGAAGCGCACCGCCGGGTGCGCCGCGAACGCGGCCTCCACCTCGCCCGGTTCGACCCGGTGGCCGCGGATCTTGACCTGCTGGTCGGTGCGGCCCAGGTAGAGCAGGTTTCCGTCGGGCCGCCGCGCCACCAGGTCGCCGGTGCGGTACATGCGCGCGCCGGGCTCGCCGAACGGGCAGGCGACGAAGCGGTGCGCGGTCTGGGCCGGCTGGCCGAGGTAGCCGCGCGCGATGCCGATGCCGGACACGTACAGCTCGCCGGGCACACCGTCCGGCAGCGGCCGCAGCCACGGGTCCAGGACGTACACGTCGGTGTTGTCGATCGCGACGCCCACCACCGGGTCCTGGCACTCGAAGGTGCCGACGCCGAGGGTGTTGATGGTGTACTCGGTGGGCCCGTACAGGTTGTAGCCGACCGTCCCCTCGGTCTCGGCGAGCCGCTGCCACAGGGTCGGGGTGACGGCCTCGCCGCCCAGCAGGACCAGCGCCGGCCGTCGCTCCGGGTTGTCCAACAGGCCTTCCGCCACCAGCTGTTGGGCGTAGGTCGGGGTCACGTTGATGACGTCGATGCCGTGTTCGAGGCAGTACTCGACCAGCCGGGGGGCGTCGCGGCGCAACTCCTCGTCGCAGATGTGCACTTCATGCCCGTCGGCGAGCCAGAGCAGTTCCTCCCACGACATGTCGAAGGCGAACGACACGGTGTGCGCGATCCGGAAGATCCGGTGGCCGTGGTCGGCCAGCACCGGTTCGAAGATGCGGCGCTGATGGTTGATCAGCATGTTGGTGAGCCCGGCGTACTCGGTCACCACGCCCTTGGGCTTCCCGGTCGAGCCGGAGGTGTAGATCGTGTAGGCGGGGTGCCGCAGCCGGTGCGGGTCGTCCGGCGTGAACGTCCGATACGGCTCGGCGTCGGGCAGCGGGCGGTCCAGCTCGATGAGGTCGCCGGTCAGCCGGGGGGACACGGCGCTCACGGTGAGGGTGACGTCCGGGCGGGCGTCCTCGACGATCGCGGCGATCCGCTCGTCCGGGTGGTCCAGCTCCAGCGGCACATACGCGGCGCCGACGCGCAGCACGGCGAACAGCGCCACGATCCAGTCGAGGGAGCGCGGGATCGCGAGACCCACGTTGGTCTCGGGGCCGATGCCGCGCCGGGCGAGGACGCCCGCCACCGCCCGGCTGCGGTCGCGGAGTTGGCCGAAGGTCATGGTCGAGCCGTGGGCGACGAGCGCGACCCGCTCCGGGTCGCGGTCCGCGGCCAGGTCGAAGCGGTCGACGACGGTGTCCGTGCCGACGTCCGTGCGTTCGGCGCGTTCGGGCTCCGCAGCCAGGCCCCGCAGCGCGCCGACCGGGCCGGTCGAGCGGGCCAGGTCCTCGAGCACCCGCAGGTAGTCGTCGAGGAGACGGCGGGCGCCCGCGGTGTCCTCGTCGCGGTACTCCAGCTTGACCGTGAGCCGGTCCCCGGGCGTGACGACCCAGGTGAAGGGGTAGTGGGTCGAGTCGTCGGCCTTCACCGCGGTGATGCCGTGCCGGGCGTTCATCTCGGCGAACGCGTCCATGTCCAGGAAGTTCTGGAGCACGAACAGGTTGTCGAACAGCGTGTCGTGACCGCTGGCCCGCTGGATCTCGCCGAGCCCGAGGTGCTCGTGCTCCATCGCCTCGACCCGGGCCGCCTGCACGGCGAGCAGATACTCCCGGACGGTGTCGTCGGGCCGGGCCCGCGTCCACTGCGGGACGGTGTTGAGCAGCACGCCGACGATGCCGTCCAGGCCGTCGCCGTCCCGGCCGGAGACGGTCACCCCGAACACGGCGTCGCTGCGGCCCGTGCGGGCGCCGAGCAGCAGGCCGAACGCACCGGTCAGCACCGAGTTCAGCGTGACGCCGTGCACCCGGGCCACTTCCCGCAGCAGTTCGGACTGCTCGGCGGTCAGCGCCTGCACGAGCGCGCTCGGCAGCTCGTCCGAGAGGGCCGGCGCCGGTCCGGCGAGCAGCGTCGGACCGGGGAGAGCGGCCAGCTGCCCGGCCCAGAAGCGTTCCGATACGGCGGCGTCCTTGGCGTCGAGCTCGCGGGCGTAGTCCTCGAAGCTCGGCGTGGCGGGGGCCGCGTCCCAGGGCTCGCCCGCGAGGACGGCCTCGTAGGCGTCGAACAGGTCCCGCAGCACGATCTCGCGGGACCAGCCGTCCCACAGCAGCAGGTGGTAGCTGAGCAGCAGGCCGTCGCGGTCGTCGGGGAGACGGACCACGGTCGGCCGGATCAGCGGCGGTTCACCGGGGTCGAATCCCGTGTCGCGGTCGCGGGCGCGCAGCTCCTCGACCTCCGCGTCCGTCGACAGCTCGACCGTGCGGACGTCGACCCGCCGGCCCGCGGCGAGAACCTGGACCGGGTTTCCGTCGTCGTCCGTGGTGAAGCCGGCTCCCACGACCGGGTGCCGGGCGATCACGCGCGTCATCGCCTCGGCCAGCGCGTCGGTGTCCAGGCGCCGGTCGAAGGTGAACCAGCTCTGTGCGACGTAGTGTCCGGCCGAGCCCGCCATCTGGGCCTGGAAGTACAGGCCTCGCTGGAGCGGGGTGACCGGCGCGGTGCGTTCGGCCGTGGCGGAGACGTCCGCGATGCCTTCCAGCGCGCCGCGCCAGTGCTCGGTGATCTCGTCGGGGATGCCCTCGGCGAGCGTGAACGCGGTGTGCAGGCTGCCGGTGGCCGCGTCGATCCACGCGTTGACCTCGACGGCGTACGGGCTGCCCTGGTCGCCGCCGGTGAGGTGCAGCGCCTGGGACTCGCTGCCCCGGCCGAGGTAGTTGAACAGCACCTGCGGGCGGGCGGTCAGCAGCGGGGCCGTCTGCGGGTTGAGGTACCTGAGCCGGCCGTAGGCGACGTGCCCGCGCTCGTCCGGCTGGCGTTCGGCGAGCTCGCGGGCCGCCGCGACGGGGTCGGTGTGCGCGGTGAGCCGCACGGGGGCGATGGAGGTGAACCAGCCGACCGTGCGGGTGTAGTCGTGGTTCTCGAGGACCGGGACCCGGCCGTGCCGCTCCAGCTCGATCGCGAGATCGGTGGGCGCCGGCTGGACGCGGGTCAGCGCGCTGCGCAGCGCGCCGCACAGCAACTCGGTGAGCCCGACGCCGAGTGCGGCGGGCGCGGTGCGCGTCACCCGGTCGCTGACGTCGGGGGCGAGCACGACGGTGGTCTCGCGCAGCCCCTCGACCGCGGGGAGCAGGGCGGGCGCCCGGAGCGTGTCGACCCAGTGCCCGAGGTCGTCGGCGGCCTGCGCGGACCGGAGCGTCAGCGCTTCGCCGTACTCGGCGTAGGAGGTGGTCGGCGGCGGCAGGGCCGCGCCGGCCAGGGCGTTGGTCAGGTCGTCGAGGAGGACCAGCCAGGACACCGAGTCGACGGCGAGGTGGTGCACGGTGATCACCAGGGTCCGGCTCGCCTCCAGCCAGGCGAACGCGACGACGTCCCCGGCCTCGGGATCGAGCCGGCCGGCGGCCTCGTTCGCCACGGCCGTCGCGTCGGTGGTGTCCGGCCGGGCGACGGGGACCTCGCCGGTCGCCGGTTCGGTGCGCAGGGCCCACACGCCGTGCTCGACGCGCAGCCGCAGCCGCAGGGCCGGGTGCGCGGCCACGACGGCGTTCGCGGCGCGCTCGACTTCGGCGAACCCGGCGCCCTCGGCGACCGTGAGGGTCCTGGCCTGGGCGAACCGGGCGAGTGAGCCGCCCAGTTCGCGCTGGCGCAGGATGATCGGGGTCGGCGTCAGCGGGCCGTCCGCGCGGCGGGCGGGCACGGCGGCCACGGGCTGCGGGGTGCTCGTCGTGCGCAGCTGCTCGGCGAGCGCGCGAGGCGTCCGCAGCAGGAACACGTCCCGGGGCGCGATCGGCAGTCCGAGCGCCCTGGCCCGGTTGACGACGGTGATGGCGACGATGCTGTCGCCTCCGGCCCGGAAGAAGTCGGTGTCGCCGTCGGCGGCGGAGCCGGGCAGTGTGTCGGCGAAGATGCCGACCAACGCGGCGAGCGCGGAGTCGTTCGCGGCCGCCGGGGCGTCGTCCGGTGTCTGTGTCTGTGTCTGTGTCTGTGTCTGTGTGGCGTGCGCGGCCAGCGCCTTGCGGTCCAGCTTGCCGTTGACCGTCAGCGGCAGGGCGTCGACGGGAAGGACCCGCCCCGGCACCATGTGCACGGGCAGCTTCGCCGACAGCAGGTCGGTGAGGTCGGCCGGCGCCCGGCCCACGAGGTGGGCGATCAGGTGGTCGCCGCTGTCCGCCACCGTGACGGCGACGTCGACCACGGAGTCGAGTTCCCGGATCGCGGCCTCCACCTCGCCCAACTCGATCCGGAAGCCCTTGAGTTGGACCTGGTCGTCGGCGCGGCCGGCGAACTCCAGCTCGCCGTCGAGGGTACGGCGGGCGAGGTCGCCCGTGTGGTACATGCGGGAGCCGTCGCCCGCGAACGGGTTGGCCACGAACCGGCCCGCGGTGAGCCCGGGCCTGCCCAGGTAGCCGAGCGACACCTGGTCGCCGGCCACGTAGATCGCGCCCACCCGGCCCGGCGGCACCGGCCGGAGCCGGTCGTCGAGCAGATAGGTGACCAGGCCGGGGATCGGACCGCCGATCGGGCTGACGTCGTCGCCGAGGGCGAAGTCCTCGTCGGTCAGCACCCGGTGGGTGACATGGACCGTGGTCTCGGTGATGCCGTACATGTTGACCAGCTCGGGTCGGCCCGTGCCGTGCCGTTCGACCCAGCCGCGCAGTCGCCCGAGGTCGAGCGCCTCGCCGCCGAAGATGATCCGGCGCAGTGCGGGGACCGGCTCTCCGGCGTGCCGGTCGGCCTCGATGAACTGGTAGAACGCCGACGGGGTCTGGTTGAGCACGGTCACTGCGCGCTCGCGGACCAGCCGGTGGAAGTCGACCGGGGAGCGGGTCAGCCCGTACTCGGGCACCAGCAGCTCACCGCCGTGTGCCAGTGCGCCCCACAGCTCCCAGACCGCGAAGTCGAAGGAGAAGGAGTGGAACTGGACCCAGACGTCCTGCGGGCCGAAGTCCATGTCGGGCCGGGTGCCCGCGAGCAGCGACACCACGCTGGAGTGCGGGACGACGACGCCCTTGGGCCGGCCGGTGGACCCGGACGTGTAGATGACGTACGCGGGGTCGTGCGGGCTGACCTCGGGCTCGGGCCCGAGGTCCTGCGGCAGCTCTTCTCCCTGGACGAGCACACGCGCCGGGACGCCCGCCCGGGCGAGCAGCCCGGTGAACCGGTCGCGCTGCTCGCGCTCCACGAGAACGACCTGCGGGGCCGCGTCGGCGAGGATGTACTCCAGCCGTTCGTCCGGGTACGCCAGGTCCAGCGGCACGTACGCGCCGCCCGCGGTGACGATCGCGACCAGGGCGACGACCTGTTCGAGGGAGCGCGGGACGGCGACGGCGACCCGCTTGCCCGGCCGGACCCCGGCCGCTCTCAGGGTCGAGGCCAACTCGTCCTTGGCGTCCGCCAGTTCGCCGTAGGTGAGGGACCGGGTGCTGCCGTCGAGGGCGCACTGGGTGACGGCGGTGGCGGCGGGGTCGCGCTGCGCGGCGGCGGCGAACAGAGCGCCCAGGGTCGTCGCGGTGGCCTGCTCGGGGGTCGGTGCCCGCTCGGGCGCGAGTTCGTCGACCAGGGCCTCGGGCCGGGCGAGCAGGCCGGTGAGGGTCTCGGTGAAGCTGTCCAGGATCGTCCGGGCGCTCGACTCCCGCAGCAGTTCGCCGTCGTAGATCAGGTTGAAGCGCGGACGGCCGTCGAGCGCGCGCTCCACGACGAGGGTCAACGGGTAGTGCGGAGCGCCCTCGTTGACGATGTCGGCGATGGCCAGCGTGTCGCCGGGTCGACGCAGACCGGCCACGTCGGTCGCGACGTCGAACACCACCAGGGTGTCGAACAGGGAGCCGGCGCCGGCCTGGCGGCCGATCCGCGCCAGCGAGACGTGCTGGTGCGGCAGGACCGCGCTCTGGTGCTCGCGCACCGCGGCCAGGAGGCCGGACGAGGTGGTGGCGGGGGTCCAACGGGCGCGCACGGGGATCGTGTTGATGAACAGACCCACCATGTCCTCGATGCCGGGCACGTCGGCGTCGCGTCCGGAGACCGTGGAGCCGAACACCACGTCACGGCCGTGCAGAAGGCCGCCCAGCGTCACCGCCCATGCACTGTGCACGGCCACGCTCAGCGGCACGCCGGCCGCGCGGACCGCCGCGTCGATGTCGTCGCCCGGCTCCACCGCGATGTCGGTGAAGCGGTCGGAGGGGGTGTGCCCTTCGGCGACCAGCGAGGGGCCGGGCAGCTCGGCGAGCTGTTCGCCCCAGACCCGGTCGCTCTCGTCGTCGTCGAGTCCGGCGAGCCGGCGCACGTAGTCGGGGAAGCCGCCGAGCGGGTACACCGTTCCCGGCGCGTGGTACTCGGCCAGCAGTGCGCGGAGCATCGGCGGCACCGACCAGCCGTCGGCGATGATGTGGTGCACGGTCTGCACCAGGATGTTGCGGCCGATGCCGGCGCGGATGAGGGTGTAGCGCATCAACGGGCCGGTGGCCAGGTCGAATCCGGCACGGCGGTCGCGCTCGGCGTACTCGCGTATCTCGGCGTCGGTGATGCCGGGGCGGTCGAGCGTGGTGAAGGGGGCCTCCACCGCGCTCTCCAGGACGGAGACCACACGGCCGTCGGCGAGGGCCGTGAACCGGGCGGCCAGGTTCGGGTACAGCGTGAGCAGCCGGGTGGCGGCCGCGGCGAGCCGATGGGCGTCCACCTCCCCGCTCAGTGTGAGCAGTTGCTGCTCGACGTAGGCGCCGGCCGAGTCGTCGTCGAAGACCGAGTGGAAGTACAGGCCCTCCTGGAGCGGGGTCAGCGGCAGGATGTCCCGCAGCGCCGGGCCGTCCAGGTCGTCGACGTCGGCCTGGGTGAGGGGCACCGCGGCGAAGTCGCTGGGCGAGTGGCCGCCTTCCTCCAGCGCGGCCAGGCCGGTCAGTGCCTCCCGGAAGTACGCGCCGACCGTCTCGATGTCCTCGTCGGTGAACATGGCGTCGGGCCAGGAGACGGTGGTGACCAGCTCGTATCCGCCGGTGGCGGCGGGTTCGGCGATCGCGTTGAACTCCAGGGCGCGCGGCAGCCGCATCCGCGGGTCGCGCTTCTCGCCCAACTGGCCTGTGGTTCCGGCGAGTTGCCAGTCCCCGGACGAGCCGGCGTCGAAGCGGCCGAGGTAGTTGAAGAGCACCTGCGGCGCCGGGGCGTCGAACTCGGTCCGGGTCAGGTAGCGCAGGGCGCCGTAGGAGACGCCGTTGTCGGGCACCCGGGCGAGGTCTTCCTTGACGGCCTTGAGCGCGGCGGCCAGGTACCCGGGGGCGGTGAAGTCGGTGGTCGCGCCGGGGTCCACGGTGACCGGGAAGAGGGTGGTGAACCAGCCCACGGTGCGCGAGAGTTCGGGTTCGAAGCCGACGGCGTCCGCGACGAACTGTCCTTCGCGGCCGTGGCCTTCGAGCTCGATGTACGCGAACGTCTGGTCCTGGCCGAGGTCGCGGCGCCGGCGGGCGAGGGTGACGGCGAGCGCGGTCAGCAGGACGTCGTTGACGCCCGCGTGGAACTTCGCGGGGATCTCGCCCAGCAGCGCGGCCGTGACGTCGGGGCCGACGGAGACGGTCCGCACCCGTTCGCGGGCGACGGTGTCGGCTTCGGACAGCGCCCGTCTGCCGACCGGCTCGTCCGTTCCCGGCAGGGGACGCCAGAAGTAGGCGCTGTCCGCGTCGAACGCCGCGCGTTCCAGCGCCTGTGTCCAGCGCCTGAACGACGTGCCGACCGGGGGCAGTTCGATCGGCGCACCGGCGGCGGACTGCCGCCAGGCCGTGGCCAGGTCGTCCATCAGGACCCGCCAGGACACGCCGTCGATCACCACGTGGTGGACGACCACGACGAGTTGTCGTGCCGCGCGCCGCCAGACGGCCCGCAGCATCGCGCCGTCGGCCGGGTCCAGCCCGTCGGTGGCGAGCGCCACGCACTCGTCGAGCGGTCGGTCGCTCTCCTGCCAGAGCTCGGCGGTGGGGCCCGGCTCGGGGATGTCGAAGCTCCAGCGGTCGCCGCGCACGAGCCGGGCGCGCAGCATGTCGTGCCGGCCGAGGACGGCGGCGAGGATCTCGTCGAGGGCGTCGGCGGTCAGGCCGGCCGGGGTGTTCAGCACCACGGACTGCACGAAGCCGTCTGTCGCGTCGGTGGTCTCGCCGAGCCACTGCACGATGGGCGATCCCACGACGGAGCCGGTCGGCACATCGCCGTGGTCGACCGTGGAGACGTCCTCACGGCCGGCCACCGCCGCCAGCGCCCCGACGACGCTGTGGGTGAAGATCTGCCGTGCCGTGACATGGAGACCCGCCTCGCGCAGGGCGGAGAGCAGCGAGATCGCCAGGATGCTGTCGCCGCCGAGCCGGAAGATGTCCTGGTCGACGCCGACCTCTTCCAGCCGCAGCACCGCCGCGACCGCCGCGCACACGATGCGCTCGTTCTCGGTGCTGGGCGGGACGATCGTGCCGGTGACCACCACGGGCTCGGGCAGCGCGATGCGGTCGAGCTTGCCGTTCGCGGTGAGCGGGAACTCCGTCAGCACGACGATGTGGGTGGGCACCATGTACTCGACCATGTGCTCGGCGGCCCATGCCTTGACGTCGTCGGCGCGCAGGTCGGCGCTGCCGGCGGCGGGGATCACATAGCCCACCAGGTAGGTGCCGCCCGCCGAGTTCTTCTTCGCGACGACGCAGGTGTGCCGTACTCCGGGGTGTTCGGCGAGGCCGACCTCGACGTCCTCGATCTCCAGCCGCATGCCGCGGATCTTGATCTGGTTGTCGGCGCGGCCGAGGAAGTCCAGCGACCCGTCGGGGGCGTACCTCGCCAGGTCGCCGGTCCGGTAGAGCCGGGAGCCGTCGTCGGCGAAGGGGTTCGCGACGAACCGGGACGCGGTCAGGCCGGGCGCGTTGACGTAGCCGCGCCCCAGCAGGAAGCCGCCCACGTACAGCTCGCCGCCGACCCCGACGGGGACCGGGCGCAGCTCGTCGTCGAGCACGTACAGCTGGGTGTTGGGGTTGGCCCGGCCGATGGACGTCGACAGGCGTTCCGCCGCACCCCGGTAGATGACGTGCGAGACGCCGATGGTCGTCTCGGCCGGGCCGTAGCCGTGGTACATGGGGATGTCGAGCCGGGTGCGGAACCGTTCGTACAGCTCCGGGGTCAGCACCTCGCCGCCGCACCACACGTGCCGCAGGCTGTCCAGCCGTCCGGAGTCGCCGGCGATCTCCAGCAGCACGTCCAGCATGGACGACACCAGGTAGGTGAAGGTGACGCGCTGTTCGGCGATCACGCCCAGCAGATGGTGCGGGTCGCGTTCGCCGCCGGGCCGCAGGACCACCAGTCGGCCACCGCTGACCAGCGGCAGGAAGATCTCGTTGATGGAGATGTCGAAGGAGAGCGGCGCCTTGAAGAGCGAGGCGTCGTCGTGGCCGAAGTGCAGGATCTCGTCGACCTGCCACAGCAGGCGCTCGCTGATCGCCTCGTGCCGGATCATCGCGCCCTTGGGCCGCCCGGTCGAACCGGAGGTGAAGATCACGTATGCCAGCGCGTCGCCGGGGACGGCGACTTCGGGCGCCTCGGCCGGGTAGGAGCCGAACTTCCAGTCGCCGAGGTCCACGGCGACGGCTTCCGGTTCCTCCGGGGCGTGCTCGCCCGAGTCGTTGAGCTGGACGACGACGCGGGCGTCCTCGATGACGACGGCGCGGCGGGCGGCCGGCCACTGTGGATCGAGGGGCACGAACGCGCAGCCCGCCTGGAGCACGCCGAGCAGGCCGATCACCATGTCGGCGGAGCGGCCGAGCGAGATGCCGACGACCTGCTCGGCGGTGAGCCCGTGTTCGATCAGGCGGTGGGCCAACTGGCCGGACAGCACGGCCGCCTGACGGTAGGTCAGCGAGCGGTGCTCGTCGACGACGGCGACGGCGTCCGGCCGGGTCCGCGCCTGCTCGCGGAACATCTCCACGATGGTCGGGCGGACCCGGTCGGCGTGGGTGTCGTTCCACCCGGTCAGGGCTTCGAGCCGCGCGGTCACGTCGGACGGGCCGATGGTGCCGAGGGGCCGGTCGGGGAAGTCGGCCAGGTCGTCGAGGGCGAGTTGCGCCTCGGCGAGCTCGACGCCTTCCGGGACGGCGATGCTGCGGCCGTCCGAGTCGTCCGCACCGTCCACGCCTTCCACGCCGTCCACGCCGTCCACGCCGTCCGGGCCGACCTGCCAACCGCCGGGTCCGGCACCGCCGTTGTCGACCCAGCCGAGGACGTCGGCGAACAGCGTGCCGGGGGTGAGGTCGATGCCGTCGGGGCTGCGGCCGGTGGCCCAGTAGGACAGCCCGATGGCACACGCTTCGGCGATGGTCCTGTCGGAGAAGTCGCCGGTACGCCGGCGTACGTCGGCCAGGCGCGTGGGAGAGAGCAGCACAACGCGCGCGCGGGGTTCCATCATCGAAGACTCAGCATCCCTTCCATGGTATGAAAGTTAGCCTAACCTAAATTAGGGTTACCTAACCAGGTCTCTAGCTGCCCTCTCGCCACGCTCGCCACAGTCGCGCGTACCGGCCGCCCAGAGCGACCAACTCCTCGTGCGTTCCCTGCTCCACGACGCGCCCCGCGTCCAGCACGGCGATCCGGTCCGCCGCCATCGCCTGGGTCAGCCGGTGCGCCACGAACAACGTGGTCCGGCCCGCGCACGCGGCCAGCACCGCCCGCTCCAGCTCGGCGGCGCCCTCGCTGCCCGCCTCCGCGGTCGACTCGTCGAGCACCACCACGGGAGATCCGGCCAGCACCAGCCGGGCCAGGGCGATCTGGGCGACCTTGGTGACGTCCAGGCGCTCGCCGCCCTCGCCGACCATGGTGTTCAGTCCGTCGGGCAGCGCCTCGACCCACCCGTCGGCGCCGACCGTGCGCAGGGCGTCGGTCAGCTCGGCGTCGGTCGCCTTCGGCGCGGCCAGCCGCAGATCGTCGGCGAGCGGACCGGAGAAGACATGCGTCTCCTGGGTCAGGATGCTCACCAGGGCCCGCGCCCCGGCCTCGTCCAGACCGGCGAGGTCGGTCGACCCGACCCGCACCGAACCGGCGTCCGGGGTCCCTATGCCCGCGATCAGCGCGGCCAGGGTCGTCTTGCCCGCGCCCGTCGCCCCCACCAGCGCGAGCGAGCCGCCGGCCGGGATCGTCAGGTCGACGTCCCGCAGCACCGGTTCGTCGGCGTCCGGGTATCGGAACGTCAGCCCCCGCACGGTCACCGGGTGGGGGCCGGAGTCCGCCGAGGCGACGGTCGCGTCGCCCACCAGCCGGTCCTCCGAGTCCTCCCCCAGCACTCCGACCAGGCGGGTCAGGCTCGCACCCGACTTCTGCGCCTCGTCGAAGGTGAACATGATGGCGCCCAGCGGGGTGAACAGCCGGTGGAACAGCAGCGGGGCCGCCGACACCTCGCCCAGGGTCGCGGCATCGGCCTCCAGCAGGGCGTACCCGACCACGAGGATCAGGACCAGCCCGATGAACTCGGCGCGGTTCTCCCGGCCGACGAACCGGCCGAAGAACCGGAACACGTCGATGCCGAGATCGCGCACCCGCTTCGACTCGACGGTGACCTTCTCGCGGAAGGCGTCCTCCAGACGGTACGCCCGGACCGTGTCGATCCCGTTGAGACCGCTGATCAGCGCCTGCGCACGGTCGGCCTGGGCCACCCGCTGGTTACGGTAGAGCGGGGCGGACCTGGGGAGATACCAGCGCAGGGCGAGCGCGTAGGCGGGCAGTGCGCCGGCGCCCGCCAGGCCCAGCCGCCAGTCCAGGCCGAACATGCCGGCCGTGGCGATGGCGACCAGGACCCCGGCGGAGAACACCGTGGGGATGGCCGTGCGGATGCCCTTGGAGATGACGGCCACATCGTCGCCGACCCGGGAGAGCACATCTCCCCGGCCGACCTGTTCGATGCGTGAGCTCGGCATCCCCAGCACGGCCCGGACGGCGCCTTCGCGCAGCCGGGCCAGCAGATCCGCGCCCAGCCGCCCGATCAGATAGGTGGACACCGCGGTGGCCGCCGCGCCGAGCAGCGCGGCGGCCACCATCAACGCCCCGATCGTGACCAGGGTCGAGCGCGGTTCGCCGCCGACCACTCCGTCGACCACCCGGCCGAGCAGCAGCACCGGGAGCACCTGGAGCGCCGCGCCGACCACCGTGGTGATCACGGTGGCCGCCGTCAGCCCCGGCACTTCGCGGCAGTGCGCCACGACCCATCGGGTGGCCTCGCGTCCGGTCGCCGTGCGCAGGGTTGCCGGGGCGACGCGTGTGTCGGTGGTGCTCACACCTACTCTGCCGACTTGACGAGCTCGTCGATCGCGTACGGCATGGACAGCAGGGTGCCCTGGGAGATGGCCGCGCCGATCGCCGGGCCCTCGCTGTCCAGCAGGTACGAGACCTTGCCGTTCTTCACCGCGCCGAGGTTGGCGTACAGCTTGTCCTTCTTCATGGCCTCGGTGTCCGCCTTGTCGTTGATGACGAAGATGCGGTCGACGTCGACCAGGTCCATGCGCTCGGGGGAGAGCGCCACGGAGAAGCCGCCGTCCGCGATCTTGTCGATCTCGGTCTGGTACTTGAAGCCGATGCCCGTCAGCAGCTGTCCGCGCACGTCGGTGGAGGTGAAGGGGTTCACCGCGTCCTTGTACCAGGACAGCGCGACGGCGGTCTGGTTCGCGAACTCGGGGTGCGCGGCCTTGGCGGCGTCGAGCTTGGCCTGGATGTCCGCGATCATCTTCTTGCCCTCGGCGGCCTTGCCGACCGCCGTCGCGATCTGGAGCGCGTTGTCCTGCCACGGCGCGCTGAAGGGCTCCTTCTCGGCCTTGGTGCGGCCGACCGTCGGAGCTATCTTCGAGAGCTTGTCGTAGGCGGCCTGGTCGACCTCGGAGTAGACCGCGATGATCAGGTCCGGCCGAAGCGCGGCGATCTTCTCGTAGTTGGGGCCGGAGTCGCCGTTCTGCATGATGACCTCGGGCTTGGCGTCACCCCACGCGTCCTTCACATACGGCCACTGCGTGTTGATGTCGGGGCTCTGACCCGTCGGGTTCGGGTACTGGTCGACCATGCCGACCGGCTTGATGCCGAACGCCAGGACGGACTGGTCGTCGGTGTAGCCGACGGTGACGACCCGCTCGGGCGCCTTCTTCACCGTCGTGGTTCCGAATGCGTGCTCCACGGTGACCGGGAACACGCCGGCCGCAGCGGCAGCCGAGGTGGTGTCACTCGACGAGTCCTTGTCCGCCGAGTCCGAGCCACATCCGGCCAGGAGCCCCACGCCGAGCGTCGCGGCCGACAACACCGCCGCGAATCGCCGCCAGGGCTTCATGAGCGTCGTTCGATGGAGGAGCATCCGCAATCCCTTTGCTCTCGCACTGTCCGCTGCACCTTGTTCTAAGGGCAGGCAAACCTTACCTACAAAGATGAGGTTAGCCTAGCCTAACTACTGCTTTTTACCTGGGGAGTTCTCCCGGACATGGGTGCGGCCGATCGGCACGATGAGCGGCCGGCCGCCCACCGGGTCCTCGATCACCTCGGCGCGCAGCCCGAACGCCTCGTGCAGCAGCTCGGCGGTGATCACGTCACGCGGGTGCCCCTGCGCGAGGATCGAACCCGCCCTCATCACAATGAGGTTGTCGCTGTAACGGGTGGCCAGATTCAGATCGTGCAGCACCATGACCACGGTGCATCCCGACTCGTGCAGATCGTCCACCAGGTCGAGCACATCGATCGCGTGCGCCAGGTCCAGATAGGTGGTCGGCTCGTCGAGCAGCAGCAGATCGGTGCCCTGGGCCAGGGTCATCGAGATCCAGACGCGCTGCCGCTGTCCGCCGGAGAGCGCGTCGACCGGACGGTCCGCCAGATCGGAGACCCCGGTCATGGCCAGCGCGCGCTCCACGACGGCGGCGTCGTCCGACGACCACTGCCGCAGCCAGCTCTGGTGCGGATGACGGCCCCTGGCGACCAGGTCGGCCACCGTCAGCCCCTCCGGCGCGACCGGCGCCTGCGGCAGCAGACCGAGTTTCTTCGCCACGTCCCGGGTCTTGAGCCGGACGATGTCCTCGCCGTCCAGCACGACCGTGCCCCTGGTCGGCTTGAGCAGCCGCGTCAGGGTCCGCAACAGGGTCGACTTGCCACAGCCGTTGGGGCCGATGATCGTGGTGATCACCCCGGGCGGGATCGCCACGTCGAGTGCGTCGATCACGGTCCGGCCGCCGTATCCGACCGTGACGCCCCGGGCCGCCAGACGCGATCCGTCCTGGACCGCGGACCCGGATCCGGTCCCGGACCCGGTCCCGGCCCGGGTGTCGGCCTCGGACTCGGACTCGGTGATGTGCTGAGCGCCCACAAGCCCCCCTGATTTAGGTGTGCCTAACCTTTGTACCAGCTACTTGAGATTCGCCCGCACCAACAGGTAGACGAGGAAGGGGCCGCCGATCGCGGCGGTGACCACGCCGACCGGCAGGGAGATCGGCAGGGCCGTGCGCGCGACGAGGTCCGAGCCGTTCAGCAGCAATGCCCCGACCAGCCCGGAGGCCGCCAACGGCGGTGTCGGGAACCGCGTCAGACGCATCGCCACCTGCGGCGCCACCAGCGCCACGAACGGGACCGGGCCTGCCGCGCTCACCGCGACGCTGGCCAGCAGTACCGCGCACAGCAGCAGGACCGCACGCACCGCCGAGTACCGGACGCCCAGGCCCGCGGCGACCTCGTCCCCGAAGTGCATCGGCTTGAACTGGAACGCGACGCACGACACGACGATCAGCAGGGCGAGCGAGCACCACAGCGCCACCCAGACCTCGTCCCACGACCGGTCGTCCAGCGAGCCGACCAGCCACGCCTGGGCCCGGGCCACATCGCGGATGTCCGCCGTGACCAGCAGCCAGGTCGTGATCGCCTCCATCACGGCGCTCACCGAGATGCCGATGAGGATGAGCCGGAAGCCGTCGATCCCGCGCCGCCACGCCAGGAAGTACACCAGCAGACCCGTACCGAGACCGCCCAGGAGCGCCGCCACGGACAGACCCACCGAGTTGACGATCGCCGTGGCGGTCCCGCCCGACACCGTCACCAGGAACACCGCGACCGCGCCGGCGCCCCCGGTGATCCCCAGGATGTCCGGACTGGCCAGCGGATTGCGCGCGATGGACTGCGTGAGCGCCCCGGACACCCCGAGCGCGATGCCCACGACGAGCCCGGCCAGGGCGCGCGGCATCCGCAGGTCCATGATGACGAACTCGTCGACCGCCTCGCCGCGCCCGAAGATCGTGGCGATCACCTGGGGCAGGCCGATGGGGAAGTCCCCCACGCCGATGGACACGCAGAACACCAGGAAGGTCGCCGCCGCCAGCAGCAGCGTGACGAGCACCATCCAGGGCCGCCAGACGAACGACACCTGGCCGAGCCGTACGCCCGGCGCCACCGACGGCTTCACGTCTGTCCCGTTCATCCCGGTCATGCGTTCTTGAACTTTCCGAGCCACACCAGAGCCGCGAAGAACGGGGCCCCGAGGAGGGCGACGACGACACCCGCGTCCAGTTCGCCCGGCCGTACCACCAGGCGGCCCACGATGTCGCAGAGCAGCAGCACGATGGCGCCGAGCAGACCCGCGTAGGGGACCAGCCAGCGATAGTCCGGCCCGGTGAGATAGCGGGCCACGTGGGCCACCATCAGCCCGAGGAAGGAGATGGGTCCGCAGGCGGCCGTCGCCGCGCCCGCCAGCAGGGTGATGGCCACGATGCCGACGGTCCGGCTCATGGCGATGTTGACGCCCAGTCCGCGTGCGACGTCGTCACCGAGGTTGAGCAGGTTGAGGGAGGGCAGCATGCTCAGGGCCAGCACCAGCCCGACCACGATGAACGCGGTCACCGGCCAGATGACGTCGAACCCGACGCCGGCCACCGAGCCCGCGTTCCAGAACCGCAGCGCGTTCAGCGCCGCCTGGTCCGAGAGCGCGATCGCCGTGGTCATCGCCGCGAGGAACACGGTGATGCCCTGACCGGCCAGGGCGAGCGTCAAGGGGTTGCCGGCCCCGCGTCCGATGCTCGCGAGACCGAACACGACGACACCGGCGACCGCCGCCCCCAGAAAGCCGAACCAGGCGTACTGGAACGGGTTGGTGAACCCGAACAGGGCGATCGCCGACACCACCGCGAAGGACGCGCCGGCGTTCACCCCGAGCAGGCCCGTGTCGGCGATCGGGTTGCGGGTGTACCCCTGGATCAGCGCCCCGCCGACGCCGAGGGCGATGCCGGCCACGACGGCGAGCACCGTGCGGGGCACGCGCACGGTCTGCACGATGAGTCTGATCTCGGTGAGCCGCTGGTCGGACTCGGGCGCCGCGAACAGCCCGTGCCACACCTCGGCGGGGGTCAACGCACGCGCGCCGACGGCCAACGACGCCACTGTCACGAGCGCAAGGACCGCCACCAGCACGCCCAGACCGACAACCCGTCGGCTACGGGCCTGTGTCGAGCCCCTCGGAGCGAGGCGCTCCACTGCAGTCATGCCCATGTCCACGTACGTTATCCCTATTGATCAACCGGGGAGACACGGCCCGGGGCACAGCGAGGAACCGGAGCCGCTCGGCGCCCCGGGGGCCAGGACAGGTCCCTGGACCTGTCCTAGCGGGCGCTTCCTTCGGCGACCGAACGGGCCTCGTCGAAAGCGGACTTGAGACCACGGTCGAGGAGCGAGTCCAGAATCTCGCCGACCCTGATCGCCGTGTTGGACAGCAGGGACGAGGTGATGCCGTGCGTGTGCTCCGTGCCGCCCTGCAGATAGATGCCGCAGTGCAGATCGGGGTCGGTCGTGATGCGGTAGTCGCGCTCGACCCGGACGTTGCCCTCGTCGTCGCGCAGGCAGCGGTCCGCGACCTCGCCGAGGAGACCGACGGGGTCGGCCTGGCGATAGCCGGTGGCGAACACCACCACGTCGGCGGCAAGCGTGGCCTCCTCGCCGGTGACCAGCGATTTCACCGTGGCAAGGGCCTTGTCCGGGGTCTCCTCGACGCCGGTGAGCCGCGAGATGTTGATGAACCTCAACCGCTCGGTGCCGAGCACTTTCTCCCGGTACATCTGCCGGTACAGATCGTCGATCAGATCGATGTCCACCACGGAGTAGTTGGTGTTGCCGTGGTAGTCCATCAGCCGGCGTTTGACGTCCGCGGGCGCGGCGAAGTACTCGTCGACGGCCTCCGGGTCGAAGATCCGGTTGGCGAAGCTGCTGTCGTCGGCGGGGCTGTAGCCGTAGCGGGAGAAGACCGCGCAGATCTCGGCCTCGGGGAACCGCCGGTGCAGGTAGGCGACGTTCTCGGCGGCGCTCTGCCCGGCTCCCACGACGATGAACCGCGAGGGCGCGGTGCCCTCCAACCCGTCGACCTTCGCCAGCAGTTCGGAGTTGTGCCAGACGCGCTCGCCGCGCTCCACACCCTCCGGCATGAGCGGACGCAGCCCGGTGCCGATGACGAGGTTGCGGGCGCGGTGGACCGCGAGCCCCTCCCCCGAACGGACCGTCACTTCCAGGTGGTCCACGGTTCCGTCGCGCACGACGGGCGCGACGCCGACGACCTCGTGACCGTAGGAGACCATGTCCTCGACCTTGGCGGCGGCCCACTCGAAGTAGTCGTGGAACTCCACGCGCAGCGGGAAGAGGCTCTTGTGGTTGATGAAGTCGATCAGGCGTCCCATGCTCTGCAGATAGCAGAGGAAGCTGAACTCACTGGCCGGGTTCCGGAGCGTCACCAGGTCCTTGAGAAAGGACACTTGCATGGTCGCGTCGTCGATCAGCATGCCTCGGTGCCAGCCGAAGCGCGGCTGCTGCTCGAAGAAGTGGGCGGTGACCGCCTCGTGCTCGTCGGCGCGTGCGTTGTGCTCGCTGATCGCGATCGCCATGGCCACATTGGACGGTCCGAAGCCGATGCCAATGAGGTCGTGGACCAGTGATGCGTCACCAGGCTGAACCTGTGACATGTCTCTCCCATCGTGCGGGGCAGACGCCTGTCAGGCGTGGGGAAAGTACGCAGGTGGGCATGCCGACGGAGCGGCACACCGTTAACTTAGGTGAGCCTAAGCTAATCTTGTGAAGCTGTCGATAGGGGCGGACCGGAGACCGCCCCGCCAACTGCAAGGCGATGTATGCCCATTGAAAACTAAGGTAAGCCTTGCTTTACTTGCCACCGGTCAGTCCCTGCCTCGAGGAGGAACCCCATGCGGGTCGTCATGTTCGGTTACCAGACCTGGGGGCACCGCACCCTGCAAGCCCTCCTGGACTCCGAGCACGACGTGGCACTGGTCGTGACGCACCCCAAGAGCGATCACGCGTACGAGAAGATCTGGAGCGACTCCGTCGCCGACCTCGCCGAAGAGCACGGCGTGCCGGTGCTGATCCGCAACCGCCCTGACGACGACGAGCTGTTCGAGCGCCTCAAGGAGGCCGACCCGGACATCATCGTGGCCAACAACTGGCGGACCTGGATCCCCCCGCGCATCTTCGACCTCCCGCGCCGCGGCACGCTCAACGTGCACGACTCGCTGCTGCCGAAGTACGCCGGCTTCTCCCCGCTGATCTGGGCGCTGATCAACGGCGAGCCCGAAGTGGGCGTCACCGCGCACATGATGAACGACGAGCTCGACGCCGGCGACATCGTCCGGCAGGAGGCCGTGCAGGTCGGACCGGCGGACACCGTCACCGACCTCTTCCACAAGACGTGCGACCTCATCGCCCCGGTCACCATCGGCGCGCTCGACCTCATCGCCTCCGGGCAGACCGAGTTCACCAAGCAGGACCGGTCCCGGGCGAGCTTCTTCCACAAGCGGTCCATCGAGGACAGCCGCATCGACTGGAACTGGCCGGCCGAGGACCTCGAACGCCTGGTCCGCGCCCAGTCCGCGCCGTACCCGAGCGCCTTCACCTTCCACAAGGGCAAGCGGCTCGACGTCCTCGCCGCGGTGGTCTCCGAGAACAACTACGGAGGCACGCCGGGCCGGATCTTCTACCGCGAGGGCGAGGGCGTGGTGATCGTCGCCGGCGCCGACGCCCGCACCGGGCGCAACCGGGGCCTGGCCATCACGCGCGTACGGACCGAGGAAGGCAAGGAGCTGACCGCGGCGGAGTACTTCACGTCGATGGGCGGCTACCTCACCGGTCGCCCCTGACCACCCCACCCCCCCCCTGACGTGCCGGCCCCAGTACGGTCCTGTGGGCCGGCCGGACACTGCCGCCGTGCGGACCTTCCCGTCTCCGCACGGCGGCAGCGTCGTGACCTCGGCAGCGGTCTCGGGCCCGGCGGCTCCCGGCGGCCGGGGGCCGTCCCCGCGTACCGTGGTCGTCGCTCTCCCCTCGAGCGAAGGGACACCATGGCGCGCATCACCGACCGGACCGTTCTGATCGTCGGCGCCTCCTCGGGCATCGGCGCCGAAGTGGCACGCCGGCTGGCCCCCGGAGGCAACCGGCTGGTCCTCACCGCACGGCGCGCCCCCGAACTGGCCGCCGTGGCGAAGGAGGTACGCGCGGCGGGCAGCGACTGCCTGGACATCGCCGCCGACGCCCTGGATCCGCAGGCGGCCGCCGACGTCGTGGCAGCCGCCGTCACGGAGTACGGCTCCGTCGACGTGGCGCTGCTCAACGCCGGCCAGGGGCCGGACATGTCCATGGACCAGGTGAGCGTGGCGGACGTGGCCCGGATCATGGCGCTGAACTACGACGTCGTCGTGAACTACCTCGTCCCGCTGATCGCGCGGATGGGCAGCCAGCGCGGCGGCGGGCTGATCGCCCACACCAACTCCCTGGCCGGGCTGATGGGCCTCCCCCGCCAGGGGCCGTACTCGGCCGCGAAGTCGGCGGCGCGCACGCTCGTCGACTCCGCGCGCATCGAACTGGCGCCCAGGGGCATCCGGTTCACCTCGATCCACCCGGGCTTCGTCGCCACGGACCGGATCAGCGGGGACGGCCTGCCCAAGCCCTTCCAGATCAGCCAGGAGCGGGCGGCCGCGTACGTGGTGCGGGCCCTGGAGAGGGAACCGGCCCAGGCGTACTTCCCCTGGCCCACGGCGGCGTTGGTCCGCACGCTGCGCGTCCTGCCCACACCGCTCTCCTCCGCGGTGCTCCGGAGGCTGGCCGGCGGATAGCGCTCGGGCTCACTCGTCGTTCACCCAGCGCATGAGCCGCTGCAGTGGGTAGAAGCCGTCGTGGGAGAGGCCGGGCGGCATGCCGCCCGCCTTGCCGAGGGACACCACGCGCTGGACGCCGGCGCAGGCGAGGGCGTCGCGCAGTTCCGCCTTGCGGGTGTCCGGGTACACGCCGACCGTCTGGGTGGCGACCCCGGCGTGGGCGACGGCCTCGGACAGGGAGGCGACCGGAACGACGTCGACGATCTTCCCGTCGGGGTGGAAGTCGACCGGTTCCGGGGAGCGGATGACCAGGCCCCGGCCGTCGTAGCCGCCCCACACCCGGTACTCGGGCGCCAGGGACCGCAGGACGTCGATCTCCTCGCGGAGTTCTCCCGGGACCCGAGGGCCGTCGGCCGAGCTGAACTCCCGGGCCACGCCGAGGCGTTCGCACAGCAGCGCGGCATAGCGGTCGGCGTCGTCCTCGGAACCCTCGACGAACTGGAAGCGGCTGGCCACGCACGCCTGCTGGTTGAAGAACGTGGCGTCCGCCGCGCCCGCGTCGGCGGCCCGGGCCAGGGCCTCGGGGGACTCGAAGGCCTCGCGGCCGATCAGCGAGATGGACGTCTTGGGGTCGAAGGAGACCAGCTCGAACCCCGGGCCGACGTACTTCAGGGCCCCGCGGATGGTGGACTCGCCGCCCCAGGCGACCAGTTTGTCGAAGAACTGCGGGCGGAACAGCACGCTCTCCACGCTCTCGTCGCCGCCGCGCCAGTACACGGCGGAGAACGAGCGGACCACAGGGTGGCCGGGGGCGACCGCGGCCATGGTGCGCAGGATCGCGGTCGCGGTGAACAGGTCGTTCGAGGGCAGCTTGAGCAGGTTGACGCCCTTGGTGAGAGCCCCGCGCACGACGGACATCGCCGCGACGCCGGGCGCGTTGCCGGCGATGATGTGCACCAGGCGGGGCGGGAAGGCGCGGGTCGCCGCGATCCGGTCGTCCGGCAGCCGCACCTCGCGCCAGCCGTCGAGCACATCCGCTCCGCCGAGTTCGCAGTCGATCTGGGCGTGCAGTCCGGGGCGGCGGAAGCTGCGCCACAGTACGGCGTAGGCGCGTTCGAGCACCTCGGCGGGGAGGGTGCTCAGCGGGGTCAGCCGGTCGAGCGCCTCGGCGAGCAGGCCCTCGCGGTCCGCCTCGAGCGCCTCGCCGGTCGCCACCAGCAGGTCGACGATCTCCGCGACGGGCACCTGGAAGGCGGGGCCGGGTTCGGTGCGCGGCCACACCAGCCGGTCCAGGTCGAGGGCCGGTGCGGTGAAGCCGCGGCGGCCGTGGGCGATCCGCGGGCCGTCGTCGACCTCGCCGCGGATCAGGTGGACGGCGGCCGTCGCGCCGTCGAGTGCCGTGCCGGTCATCCGTGGATCATCCCCCGCACATAGGAGTCGAGCGTCGCGGCGCAGGTGATCTTGTCGTCGCCGCCGAGGTCGCCGTAGCGGGTGATGTCCGGCAGGACGGCGGGGCCGGGCCTGCCGCAGGCGCACCGGGCGAAGTCGACGAGCACGCGGTCACCGCTGATCAGTCCGCCCCAGCGGCCTTCCAGGGAGACGTCGAGGAACGCGAACCGGCCTTCCACCACGGTCTGTTCGGTGTTGAGCAGCCTCTCGCCCGGCTCGTCGAGCACCAGCGGGATCACCCACGGCGGCACATGGTGGTTGCCCTGCTCGCAGGCGAGGCAGGAACCCTGGAGCTCTGTCATGCCGTAGCTGCGCACCCGCCGTACGCCCTCGTAGAACGAGGCGAACTGCTGCTGGTAGTCGTCGGGCAGCGCACCGTTCTTGTTGCCGCCGCCGCTGAGCACCAGCGTGTCCGGGTGCAGGCTGCCGTCGGCGACGCCCCGGGCGCGCAGCGCCTGGATCAGGGTGAACTGCTGGTTGTTCATGCCGGCGACGAGGAGCGGCTCGTCACGGTGCTCGGCGATGTCGTCGACGATCCGGGCCACGGCGGCGTCCAGCTCCCGTTCTCTGGTCGCCGACCGGCTCTCGAAGGCGCTGATCTCCTGTGGGGTCGCGGTGCCTTCGGCCATGCGGCGGCGCAGCAGGGCGCTGCTCATCAGCTCGGAGACGCGCAGGGGTTCCTCGGTGAGCAGCAGGGTCTCGCCCGGCCGGGCGAAGACCTCCGCGTGCCATCGGTAGCCGTCGATGGAGCGCATCGGGCCGCCGGCCGGGGCCAGCAGATAGCCGCGGCGGACGGGCGTGGGCGGGAGCGGGTCGGGCCAGCAGGTCAGGTTCTCCAGGATGTCGTGGAGGAAACTCAGGTCGCTCGCGTCGCAGTTGAGGAAGGAGACCTTTCCGGAGGTGCCGCTGGTGATGTAGGGGCGGTGGCCGCCTGCCGTGATGCGGTCGGTCCATGCGTCGATGTCGTGGACGCCGTCCAGGTCGACGTCGTCCGGTTCGACCGCCGAGACGGTCGTGTACCAGCGCAGGAGCCGGTCCCAGCGGCCGGCGGTGATGAGGGAGACGGGGTACGACTTGTAGCTGGTGTGCGAGAAGAGGAGGGGGACGAGGTCGTCGAGGGCGGTGATCTCGCGGACGCCGGTGTCCTGTGCGCGGGTGTGCAGCAGCGGGATGCGCGCACGGTGGGCGGTGAAGGCCTCGCGTGCGGCTTCGAGCTGCAACTCCTTTATGTCCTGGGCTGGTTGGTCGAAGGGGTCGTCGGACAGGACCAGAGATCGGATCTGTTCACGTGCGCTCGGCACAGCATCCACCTCAATCGGTTGCGTACGTCTTCTTTTCGGCGAGGTACGACGACTCGATCGCGTCCAGGTCTGCGCGCAGTTCCTTCGGGGTGCCGGTCATGGTGACGCGGCCGCGGTGCAGGACGTAGACACGGTCGGCGATGTCCAGCACCTTGCGGACATGCTGTTCGACGAGGAGGGCGCCGAGGCCGCGGTCGGCCGCCTCGCGCACGGCGCGCAGGAGGCGGTCGACCACGAGCGGGGCGAGGCCGAGGGACAGTTCGTCCGCGAGGAGCAGCTTGGGGGCCCGGCCCAGGGCGCGCGCCAGCGACAGCATCTGCTGCTCGCCGCCGGACAGCATGCCCGCGCCGGTCCTCAGCCGTTTCTCCAGTTCCGGGAAGAGTTCCAGGGCCCGCTCCGCCGGTACCCGGCCGACCCGTAGGTTGTCCGCGGTGTCGAGGCGGGTGAAGACCGCGCGCTCGCCGACGTACGCCAGGCCCTGGCGGGCCCGGCGGTGCAGCGGGGCGCGGCCGGTGTCGCCCAGCCAGCGGACCTCGCCGTCCAGCGGGGCCAGTTCGCCCGACAGCGCCCGCAAGGTCGTGGTCTTGCCCGCGCCGTTGGGTCCGAGCAGGGCGACGACCTCGCCGGGGCGGACCCGTAGGTCGAGGTCGCGTACGACGGGCCGGCCGCCGTACCCGGCGGACAGGGCGCGGGCTTCGATCAGGGACGCGGTGTCGTGCACGGACGTTCTCCTTCGTCAGCCGGCCGAGGCCGCCGTCAGCGCCTTGCGGACGTCGACGAACGTCGAGCCCTCCTTGGCCCACTCGATCTTCCCGTCGCGGATGGTGAGTTCGGTGGCGGTCGTGTTGTGGATGCGGTTGAGGCCCTTGATCGGCAGGGCGGTGGAGGCCTTCCAGGTCAGTGGCGGGGTCAGTCCGCCGGTGTCGATGCCCGACGTGGTGTTCAGCTCCTCCACCAGCGCCTTGGAGGTGATCGTGGGCAGTTGTCCCACCGCCTCGGTGAAGACCTTGAAGGCGACCCAGGTCGTGCCGTTGGCGCCGTTGGTGGTGTCGATGTCATGGCCCTTGGCGGCCTCGACGAAGTCCTTCCACACCGCGTCGGAGGACGGCGGGTAGTAGCCGGTGATCGCGGCGCCCTCCAGCGGGCTGCCGCTGCCGCCGGTGCTCTCGGCCAGTTCGGGGGTGAGGTTGCCGACGACGCTGCCGAGCTTGGTCTTCGCGCCGGACTGCACATACGACTTGACGAACAGGTCGGAGTGAGTGCCCAGGATGACGCTCACGCAGTCGCTGTCCTTGGTCGCGGTGGCGACCTGCGGGGCGAGGTCGGTGGCCGTGATCGGCACCTTGAGGTCCTTGGGCGCCGCCCCTCCGGCGGAGGTCACGCCGAGGGTGAGGAACTGGGAGACGATGGCGGCGGCGGCCACGTCGTAGCGGACGCCGGAGATCTTCTTGCAGCCCTCCTCCACGAGCTGCATGCCGTGCGCCGCGAACACCACCGGGGTGCCGCCGTTGACCGGGAACGACAGCGGGTTGGAGAACTCCGCGGCCGAGACGCCGGTCCCGCCGATGTAGGGGATGCCGGCCTTCTCCAGGATGGGCATGTAGCGGTCGCCGGCCAGGCTGTAGGAGCCGACGACGGCGACCACCTTCTCGGCGACGGCCTGCTGGGCGCACTTCTCGGCCTCGTCGGGGTCGTTCTTGTCGTTGCAGGTGATCACCTTCAGCGGGCCGCCCTTGATGCCGCCGTTGGCGTTGATCCACTTCTCGTACGCCAGGGCGGTGAGCCGGACTCCGGGCTGGGCGCTGCCCTGGGTGTTCTCCGGTGTCCAGACCATCACCTTGACCGGCGTGCCCTTCAGGGCGGAGGTCTGCGCCGAGCTGTCGGACGCTTCTCCCCCGCAGCCGGCGGCGAGCAGGGCGCCGGTCACCGCGAGAGCGCTGGCTGTGGCGGTTCTGCGTCGGCGTGAGTCGTTCATCGTTCCTCCGAGGAGCTCGACGTGGAGATGGCGAACAGCATGGGGTGCGTTTTTGGGTTAGTGAAGTACTCTCGGCACAATTATTTAAATGAATGTGCTGTCTCGCCCCACCCCTGGGAGGTTTCCCCGATGGACGACATCCTGCGGTTCGCGCTGCTGGGCCTCGGGCTCGGCGCCCTCTACGCGCTCACCGCGCACGGCATCGTGCTGGTCTACCGGGGCTCCGGCGTCCTGAACCTCGCGCACGGCGCGATCGGGATGGCCGGCGCCTATGTGCAGTGGGAGCTCTCCGCCGGGCAGGGCATGCCGTACTGGCCCGCCGTCGCCTGCGGGGTGCTCGCCTCCGCGACGCTGGGCGTGCTCACCCATCTGCTCGTGCTGCGCCCGCTGCGCCGGGCGTCCTCGCCGGCCCGGCTGGTCGCCACCCTCGCGGTGTTCATCGTCCTCACCGCCCTCGCCGTCAAACGCTACGGCGACAGCCTGGAGCTGGTGCCGGGCAAGCTGCCCACCCGGCTGCTGACGATCGGCGGGGTGACGGTGTCCGAGGACCGGGTCTGGCTGCTCGCGATCGCGGTCGCCGTGACCGCCGTCCTCCATCTCCTCTACAAGCGCACCCTGTTCGGCCTGGGCACCACCGCCGTCGCGGAGAACGAGGGCGCCGCCGCCGCGCTCGGCTGGTCCCCGGACGTCATCGCCACCGGCAACTGGGCGCTGGGCTCGGCGCTCGCGGGACTGACCGGCATCCTGATCGTGCCGGTCATCGGCCTGTCGGTGACCGGCCTGACCACCCTGCTGCTGAGCGCCCTGGCCGCCGCCCTGGTCGGCAGGTTCTCGTCGTTCCCCGTCACTCTCGCGGGCGGCCTGGTCATCGGGATCGTGCAGTCCGAGCTGACCCGCTTCGGCTCGGGCGTCACCGGGCTCGCCTCGTCGGTGCCGTTCCTGTGCATCGCCCTCGTCCTGGTCGCGCGCGGACAGGCGCTGCCGCTGCGCGGCACGTTCCTGGACCGGCTGCCCGCCCTGGGCACCGGACGGGTACGCCCCGTGCCGCTGGCCCTCGCGGTCGCGCTCGCGCTGCTGCTGGTGAGCCTGGCCACGCCCCTGTGGGCGGACGCGATCACCAACACCCTGGTGCTGTCGCTGATCATCCTGTCGATCGTCGTGGTCACCGGGTACGCCGGGCAGGTCTCCCTCGCGGCGTACGCACTGGCCGGGACCGGCGCCTTCATCGCCGGGCATGCCGCCGCGGACTGGGGCTGGCCCTTCGAACTCGCCCTCCTCGCCGGGGTATTGGGCACGATCCCGATCGGTCTGCTGTTCGCGCTCCCGGCCGTCCGCACCCGCGGGGTGAACCTGGCGATCATCACGCTGGGGCTCGGCACCACCCTGGAGGCGATGGTCTTCCAGAACACGGACCTGTCGACGACCCCGGGCAGCGACGGCATCGCCGTGGGCAAGCAGACCCTCTTCGGGATCAGCGTGTCCGGGCTCGACCATCCGCAGCGGTACGCCTCCGTGGTGCTGGTGATGTTCGTGGCCGCCGCGCTCGTGGTCGCCAACGTGCGGCGCAGCCGCACCGGCCGCCGGCTCATCGCCGTCCGGGCGAACGAGCGGGCCGCCGCCGCGCTCGGCATCGACGTCCGGGCCGCCAAGCTCTACGCCTTCGGCCTGTCCTCGGCCATCGCCGCGCTCGCCGGAGTGCTCACCGGCTTCCGCTCGACCTCGGTGGTCCTCTCCGACTTCGCGAGCTTCGACTCCGTCACCGCGCTCGGGCTCGCCGTCATCGGCGGCGTCGGCTTCCTGGTCGGCCCGCTGTTCGGCGCCACGTTCGCCGCGGGCACCGTCGGCGCCCGGTTCGGGGACCTGGTGCTGCCCGGGCTGAGCGAGTGGATGCCGCTGATCGGCGGGGTCGTCCTCGTGCTGACGCTGGTGGGCAACCAGGACGGCATCGGAAAGGACCTCGGCCGGCCGGCGGCGGCCGTGGAACGCAAGGTGCGCCCGAGGCGCCGTGCCGAAGTCCGGCCCGCGGCGACGCGGACGGAGCCCGCGCCGACGGTCCGCCGTGCCGCTCCCCTCCCCCTCCGGGTGCGCGACCTGACCGTGCACTACGGCGGTGTCGTCGCCGTCGACGGGCTCTCGCTGGACGTCGAGCCGGGCCGGGTGGTGGGTCTCATCGGCCCCAACGGCGCCGGCAAGACCTCCGCCATCGACGCGGTCACCGGCTTCACCCGGGCCGCCGCCGGAAGCGTCCGCCTCGGCGAGCACGACGTCACCCGCGCGCCGGTGCACCGACGGGCGGCGGCCGGGCTGAGCCGGTCGTTCCAGTCGCTGGAGCTGTTCGAGGACATGACCGTGCTGGACAACCTGTACGCGGCCTGCGACCGGCCCGGCCGGTGGGCCTACTTCACGGACCTGATCCGTCCCGGCAGCCGTCCGCTGCCCGCCCAGGTGCTCGTCGCCGTACGGGAGTTCGGGCTCCAGGACAGCCTGGACCGGCCGGTCGGCGACCTGTCGTACGGGGAGCGACGGCTGCTGGCCATCGCCCGGGCGGTGGCGGCCTCGCCGTCGGTGCTGCTCCTGGACGAACCGGCCGCGGGGCTGTCCGACGACGAGACCCGGGAACTGGCCCACCTGGTGCGGCGGCTCGCCGAGGACTGGGGCATGGGGGTGCTGCTCGTGGAGCACGACGTCGACATGGTGATGAGCGTCTGCGACCGCGTCGTGGTCCTGGACTTCGGACGCCGGATCTGCGCCGGCACCCCCGAGGAGGTGCGACGCGATCCGGCGGTGCGGGCGGCCTACCTGGGCGAGCTGGAGCCCGAGGCGATGGCCTGAGGACGGGTCACGCGTCCCGGAGGTCGGCGACGTACGGCTGATGGGACAGCAGCCCGCCGTCCACGCGCAGGGTGTGCCCGGTGATGAAGGCGGACTCGTCGGAGGCGAGGAACACGACCGCCGAGGCGACGTCCTCCGGGCGCCCCAGCCGTGGGGTGAGGTGATGACGCAGCATCGCCTCCCGGATCGCCCCGTGCGCCGAGCCGGAGCTCGCGGGTGTGACGATGAACCCCGGGGCGATGGCGTTGCAGCGCACGCCCTGTTTGCCGTACTGGGTGGCGACGTACTGTGTGAGGTTGATCAGCGCGGCCTTGGACGCGCCGTACGCGGGGTTGCGCAGATCGCCCGCGAGCCCGGCGCCGGACGAGGTGTTGACGATCGAGCCGCCGCCGCGCGCGACCAGGTGCGGGACGGCGGCCTGGATCGCGACCATCGTCCCGCGCAGGTTGATCCGCATGGTGTCGTCCCAGACCGCCGGGTCGGCCTCGACCACGGCGAGGTCCTGCCGGGCGGCCAGATGGGTGGCCGCCGCGTTGTTGTGCAGGACGTCGAGGCCGCCGTACGCGTCGACCGCCGCGGCCACCATGGCCCGCACACTGTCGACGTCGCCCAGGTCGACCCGGACCGCCGTGCCGGAGCCGCCGGCGGCGAGGATCTCCTCCGTCACCGTCTTCGCGCCGTCGAGGTTCAGATCGGCGACGACCGTGTGCGCGCCCTCCGCCGCCAGCCGACGCGCCGTAGCGGCGCCGATGCCCGACGCCGCTCCGGTCACGATCGCGATCTTGTCTTCCAGTCGCCCCATGGGCGAACCGCCTTTCCTAATCGGTGAGTTCGCTTCCGACGACGGAGACGAAGGACACGCATTCGCCGGGTCCGCCACCGAGGTTGTGGGTGAGGGCGAGCGAGCGCCCTTCGGCCACGGCCTTGACCGTCCGCTCCGGCGGCGCCTCGCCGCGCAGTTGCAGCCACGCCTCGAACATCATGCGCAGGCCCGAGGCGCCGATGGGGTGACCGAAGGCCTTCAGGCCGCCGTCCGGGTTGACCGGCAGTGCGCCGTCCAGGTCGAACGCCCCGTTGCTCACGTCCTTCCACGCCTGTCCGCGCTCGGAGAAGCCGAGGTCCTCCATGAGCACCAGTTCGGTGGGCGTGAAGCAGTCGTGGACCTCGGCCAGCGCGAGTTCGGCGCGCGGGTCGGTGACGCCCGCCTGCCGGTAGGCCTCCCGGGCGGAGGCGACGACCTCGGGGAAGGTGGTGAAGTCGTAGGCCGGGTCGAGGAGGCCGTCCGCCGGGCCGGCCACGAAGGACAGCGCCTTCACGAAGATCGGCCGGTCGGTGTACCGGTAGGCGTCCTCGGCCCGGACCACGATCGCGGCGGCCGAGCCGTCCGACACCCCCGAGCAGTCGAACACGCCGAGCATGCCCGCGACGATCGGGGCCGACCGGATGCGCTCCAGCGGCACCTCCTTGCGGAACTGGGCGCGCGGGTTGCGGGCCCCGTTGACGTGGTTCTTCCAGGCGATGCGTGTGATGACGTCCTTCATCTCCGCCTCCGCCAGGCCGTACTTGGCGGCGTAGGCGGGGGCCAGCAGGGAGAAGTTCGCCGGGGCGGTGATCTCGCCGCGGCTGTCGTCGCCCGCGCCCGGGATCGCCGTGCCGGACAGCCCGGACATGCCGGAGTCCTTGAGCTTCTCCACGCCCACGGCCATCGCCACGTCGTACGCCCCGGAGGCGACGGCGTAGCAGGCGTTGCGCAGCGCCTCGGAACCGGTCGCGCACATGTTCTCCACGCGGGTGACCGGCTTGTGGGGCAGCCGCAGCGCCCGGCTCAGGGTCAGTCCGGACACGCCGGACGCCTGGGTGCCGAACCAGAAGGCGTCGATGTCGTCGAGGACGATGCCGGCCGAGGTCACGGCCGCGCCGACGGCGTCGACGAGCAGATCGTCCGCCGAGCGGGTCCAGTGCTCCCCGAACGGCGTGCAGCCCATGCCGACGATCGCGACCCGGTCCCGGATTCCGTGCGAGCCCATGTGCCCGTCCCCTCAGCCGTCGTCGCCCGGCCGCACGGGCCGGGCCTTCCAGAAGTAGTTGTGGACGCCGGCGGCGGTGACCGTGCGCCGGAACGTCATCTCGACCCGGGCGCCGATGACCGCGTCCGCCTCGGTCGCGTCGGTGAGCTGGCAGCGGAACCGGCCGCCGCCGTCGTAGTCGACGACCACGACGAGCATCGGCGGGCTGGGCGTGTGGGCCAGCCGGTCCACCGTGAAGGTCGCCACCGTGCCGCGCACCGCGTCCATCGGCTCGTCCGCCATGGCGTCGACGGCCCGGCAGGAGACGCACACCCGGTCCGGCGGGAGATGCCGGGTGCCGCACTTCTCGCACCGGGAGGCGACGAAGCCGTATTTCCAGCCGACCCGGCGGTGCGCGGGCGGCGCGTAGGGCGGCTCCGGATCCGGTCGGCGGGGCGGTTCGCGGTCGAGGAGGCCGCGCCAGGTGAGGTAGGCGGCGTACGGCATCGGCGCGCCGCCCGCGGCGATCTGCGCGGCGACCGGGCGGGCGCTGCGGTGCGCGGGGAGCGCGTCGGTGGCGCGCAGCAGCAGGACGCCCGCGCCGTCGCCGAGCACGAGCAGCGCGATGAGCTCGCCGGGCCGGGCCCGGTCGAGGACGTCGGCGAGGAGGAGGCCGGGCTGGGCGGCGCCGGCGTTGCCGATCGCCTCGGCGAGGTCAGGGGTCACCGCCTCGGGGCGTACGCCCGCGGTACGACGCACCGCGGCGCACGCGCGCGCGTGCAGGCCGGCGACGACGAGGTGGTCGATCGCCCCGCGCTCCAGGCCGGCCTGGTCGAGGGCGGCGGCGAGCGCCTTGTCGGCGAGGGACACGTAGATCTCCTCGGCGAAGCGTTCCTCCCAGACGCGGGAGGCGGGTGCGCCGGGCAGCCGCCAGCGGTCGAGGAGCTCGTCGCTGACGGTGTCGTGGGCGAGCAGTTCCGCGATGACCGGGGCGCCGTTGCGGTGTCCGCCGAAGACGAACGCGGCCGCGCCGTCGCCGCCCGCCCGTTCGTCGGCGCCGCCGGGCAGGCCGGTGCGCAGGTCGGACAGGACGGCCAGGGTGGGCTGCGGGGAGCGGGCGGCGGTGACGAGCGCGCCGAGGCCGGAGCGGACCGAGCCGGCCATGTCGACGGCGAGGACGTGCTCGTCGAGGCCGAGTGCGGCGTGCACGGCGGTCGCGTTGGTCTTGTCGAGGTAGGCGGGGGCGGCCGTGGCGAGGAAGAGCTGGCCGATGCGGGGCCGCAGTCCGTCGCGGGCCAGCGCCCCGCGGGCCGCCTCGACGGCCATGGACGTGGTGTCCTCGTCGTAGCCCGCGACCGCGCGTGTTCCCCTGCCTGCCGAGGTCCCCAGCGCGGCGGCGACGTCCGCCCGCGCGAGGCGGTGGTACGGCACATGGGCGCCGTACGCGATCAGTCCGGGCATCAGCGTCCTCCAGGGGCGTGAGTGGTGTGCGTCGGCCGTTCGAAGACGGCGGCCAGGCCCTGGCCGCCGCCGAGGCACATGGTCTCCAGGCCGTAGCGGGCCTGTCGGCGGTCCAGCTCGCGCAGCAGGGTGGCGAGGATGCGGCCGCCGGTGGCGCCGACCGGGTGGCCCAGCGAGATGCCGGAGCCGTTGACGTTGAACCGCGCGAAGTCGGCCTCGGTCAGGCCCCATTCGCGGGTGCAGGCCAGCACCTGGGCGGCGAAGGCCTCGTTGAGTTCGATCAGGTCGATGTCCGCGAGCTTCAACCCTGCCCGCTCCAGTGCCCGCGCGGTGGCGGGCACGGGCCCGATGCCCATCGTCTCGGGCGGCACTCCGACGACCGCCCAGGAGACCAGGCGGCCGAGCGGGCGCAGGCCGAGTTCGGCGGCGCGTTCGGGGTGGGTCACGACACAGATCGAGGCGCCGTCGTTCTGCCCGCTGGCGTTGCCGGCCGTGACGGTCGCCTCGGGGTCCTGCCGGCCCAGTACGGGACGCAGGGCCGCGAGTTTCTCCAACGAGGAGTCGGGGCGCGGGTGTTCGTCGGTGTCGACGACCGTCTCGCCCTTCCGGGTCGACACGGTGACGGGGACGATCTCGGCGGCGAACCGGCCCTCCCGTCGGGCGGCGACGGCCTTCTCGTGGGAGCGCAGGGCGAGTCGGTCCTGTTCCTCGCGCGGGATGTTGTACTCGCGCCGCAGGTTCTCGGCCGTCTCCAGCATGCCGCCGGGGACCGGGTGGTTCGCACCGCCGGAGGTGACCCGGCCGCGGGCCAGCCGGTCGTGCAGCATGGCGCCCGCGCCGCGTACGCCCCAGCGGGCGTCGGTGGTGTAGAACTCGGCCTGGCTCATCGACTCGACGCCGCCGGCCAGGACGAGGTCGCTCGCGCCGGTCTGCACCTGCATCGCGGCGGTGATGACGGCCTGGAGGCCGGAGCCGCAGCGGCGGTCGATCTGCAGCCCCGGCACCTCGACGGGCAGTCCGGCGTCCAGGGCGGCGACGCGGCCGATGGCGGGGGCCTCGCCGTTGGGGTAGCACTGGCCGAGGAGCACGTCGTCGACGGCGGTCGGCGGGATGCCGGTGCGGTCCAGGACCGCACGGACGACGGTGGCCGCGAGCCGGGCGGCCGTGACGTCGCGGAAGACTCCCCCGTAGCCCCCGACCGGGGTACGTATCGGTTCGCAGATGACCGCGTCACGCATCCGTCATGCCTTTCGTCAGCGAGGGGCGACAGCGAGGGGTGACTCACATGTACCGGCCGCCGGTCGCCTCGATCACGGCTCCGGTGAGGTAGCTCGCCATCCCTGAGGCGAGGAACAGCACGACCTGGGCGACCTCGGCGGGTTCGCCCGCGCGGCCCATCGGGATCTCGGCGAGTTTGGCGTCCCAGGCCGCCGCGGGCATCGCCTCGGTCATCGCGGTGCGGATCAGTCCGGGCTGTACGGCGTTGACGCGGATGCCGGCCTTGGCGAGTTCCTTGGCGGAGGCCTTGGTGAGCCCGACGAGACCGGCTTTGGCGGCGCTGTAGTTGGTCTGCCCGAAGTTGCCGACCTTGCCGGCGATGGAGGAGATGTTGACGATGCTGCCGCCCTCGCCGTGCGCCCGCATCGCCTCGGCGGCGTACCGGGTGCCGTTCCAGGCGCCGGTGAGATGGACGTCGAGGACCGCCCGGAAGTCGTCGATCCGCATCTTTCGCAGGGTCGCGTCCCGGGTGATGCCGGCGTTGTTGACCATCACGCCGACGGGTCCGAAGACCGCCCCGCAGTGCGCGACGAGGGCGGCGACCTCGTCCTCGTCGGTGACGTCGCAGCGCAGCGAGGAGGCCGCGATGCCGTTGGCGGTGAGGCGCTCGGCGGCCTGCGCCGCCGCGTCCGCGTCGATGTCGCCGAGGACGACCCGGGCTCCCGCGTCGCCCAGGACGGCGGCGATCTCGTAGCCGATGCCCTGGGCGCCACCGGTGACCACGGCGTTCCGACCGTCCAGCAGTCCCATCGTCAGCTCACCTCACCTCTTCGCCATTCCTCTAAAATAGATAACCTATTATGCTGAAACAATCAATACAGCGATCCTGCTGTGCGAGCGGGGCCGGACGAGGAGTGGGCGCAGGTGGACATCAGCTATCCCCCGGAGACCGAGGCGTTCCGCACCGAGGTCAAGGAGTTCCTCGCCGAGGCGCTGCCGCCGAACTGGCAGGGCATCGGCGCGCTCGACGAGGAGGCGGCCTGGGCGTTCGCCCGGGACTGGCGCCGTCGGCTCGCCGAGCGCCGCTGTCTCTCGCTGGCCTGGCCCGAGGAGTACGGCGGCCGCGGCCTGTCCAAGCTGCACCAGGTCGTGCTGATGGAGGAGCTCGCGCTGGCCGGGGTGCCGTTCGGGCTGCCGCAGGACACCTTCGGCGTGAAGATGCTGGCGAACACGCTGCTGCGCTGGGGCACGGAGGAGCAGAAGCGCCGTTTCCTCCCCCGCATCCTCAGCGGCGAGGACACCTGGTGCCAGGGCTATTCGGAGCCGGACGCGGGCTCGGACCTGGCGTCGCTGAAGACGCGCGCGGTGCTCGACGGCGACGAGTGGGTGATCGACGGGCAGAAGGTGTGGACCTCCGGCGCCCATCACAGCGACTGGATCTTCGTCCTGGCCCGCACGGACCGCGACGCGCCCAGGCACCGCGGTATCTCGTTCCTCCTCGTCCCGCTCGACCAGCCCGGCGTCGAGGTGCGGCCGTTCCGCATGATGAGCGGGCAGCTGCACTTCAACGAGGTGTTCTTCGACGGCGCCCGCACCCGCGCCGATCTCGTCGTCGGCGGCGTCGACAACGGCTGGACGGTCGCCCAGAGCCTGCTCGGCGTGGAGCGCGGGGAGGAGGCGGCGACCAACCCGATCCTGTTCCGGGCCGAGGTCGAGCGCCTCGTCGAACTGGCCCGCCGGTACGGCAGGGACCAGGATCCGGTGGTCCGGCAGCGGATCGCCTGGTGCTGGTCCAAGGTCGAGATCATGCGCTACCTCGGCTACCGGATCCTCACCGGCTGGCTCAAGGGCGCCGACCCCGGCCCCGAATCGTCGATCGCCAAGCTGTACTGGAGCGAGTACCACACCGAGGTCACCGACCTGGCGATGGACATCATGGGCCTGCACGGCCAGGTGCCGGTCGGCCGGCCGCCACTGCGGACCTACCGCACCGACGACCCCGGCGCCGCCAACTCCTCCGCTTCCTGGTCGACGACCTACCTGATCGCCCTCTCCGGCACGCTCTACGCGGGCACCTCCCAGGTCCAGCGGAACATCCTCGCCGAGAAGGTGCTGGGGCTCCCGCGCGAACCGCGGGCGACAGCGGGTTAGCAACGGTCTGACCTGTACCGTTCCAAGGAATCGCCAAGCCTGTTGGGTCCCGCCCCGGGCCGGACTATCGTCGATACCGTGTGCCAGAGCGCAGGAGAACGGCCGGTGACGCCGCAGGACGAGGCCGTGATCGGCTGCACGGGGACGGTACTCATCGGCACCCGCGGTCCGGCGGGCCCCGGCGAGATCCTGGTGCGGGTCCGGGGCGGTTCCGAGACCTTTCTCGCCTGGTCGGAGGATCCGCTGCCGACGGGGACGACGGTGCTCGTGATCGCGTCGCGCGGCTGCCGTGCGGTCGACGTCGTCGTGTGGGCGGATCCGTTGGACGCGCTCGGCGATCTCGCCGACGCAGACTGAGGAGCAGAGACAGACATGTTCGGATACCGCGTTCCCGCTCCCGACGAGGCGATGCTGATCTCGGGGGGCCGGCGGGGACTGGGGGGCGCGCCGTTCCGAGTGGTGACGGGGCACGGCAAGTTCGTGCTCCCGATCTTCCGCAAGACCCGTTTCCTGACCCTGTCGATGTGCGAGTCCGAGGTCACCGAGACCTGTGTGACCCGGCAGGGCATAGCGCTGCACGTCCGCGCGGTCATCGCGTTCAAGGTCGGCAACGACCACGAGAGCATCATCAACGCGGGCCAGCGCTTCCTCTCCGACCAGGACCAGATGGCGGTGCTGACCGGGCGGATCTTCGCCGGCCATCTGCGGTCGATCATCGGCTCGATGACGGTCGAGGAGATCGTCACCGAGCGGCAGAAGCTCGCCGCGGAGGTCCTGGACACGTCCAAGACCGAGATGGCGAAGATCGGTCTGATCGTGGACTCGCTGCAGATCCAGTCGATCGACGACGGCGACACCGGCTACATCGACGCGATGTCGGCGCCGCACAAGGCGGCCATCCAGCGGCAGGCCCAGATCGCCCAGGCGCAGGCCACCCAGGCGGCGGCCGAGGCGGAGCAGGCGGCGGCCCGTAAGCAGGCCGAGTACGCCCGGCAGACCGCGATCGTCAAGGCGGAGTACTCGGCCGAGGTGAACCGCGCCGAGGCACAGGCCGCGCAGGCCGGACCGCTGGCCCAGGCGCACGCCCAGCAGGAGGTGCTCGCCGCCCAGACCGAACTGGCGCTGCGCCAGGCCAAGCTGCGCCAGCAGCAGCTGGTCGCCGAGATCGTGAAGCCCGCCGAGGCCGAGGCCGAGCGGATCAGGGTGCTCGCCGCCGCCGATGCCCAGCGCATGAAGATCCAGGCGGAGGCGGCCGCCTCCTACGACCGGGTCGCGCTCGACCGGATGCTGATCGACCAGCTCCCGCAGATCGTGAAGGAGGCCGCCGGCGGCCTCGCCGGGGCCAACGTCAACGTCCTCAACGGCGCGGACGGCCTGGGTGAGATCGCCGCCGGCCTGGTGTCCCAGGGCCTGACGATCCTCGACTCGGTCCGCCAGAACCTGAACGGCGACTCCACCGACGGCCGCGGCCGCCCCGAGGGAGGCGGCGACGGCGTGCTCGAACTGCGCCCGGGCCGCGAGAAGAAGTCCGACGACGGCCCGGTCGACGTCGACTGAGCGCTCCGCTGAAAGTGCCGCGATGTGCCGTCGTTCCTCCGCTGCGGCGCCATCGTGGCTGGTCGCGCCCGCGCGGCGGAGCCGCAGATGTCAGCGCCCCGCGCCCCTTCGGGGCCCGTTTGGTCAAGTCGGTCGGTCAGCGCAGGGCTCCCTTCGTGGCGTCGGCTATGAACCCGCGGGCGAAGAAGGTGAACACCAGCACCAGCGGGATGACCGACAGGAGCACCCCGGCCATCACCATGCTGTAGTCGGTGGAGTGACCGGCGTACAGCTGGGCCAGCGCCACCTGGAGGGTGAGCCGGTCGGGGTTGACCAGCATCACCAACGGCAGGATGTAGTCGTTCCAGGCGCCGATGAAGGTGTAGATGCCGAGGAACGCCAGCGCCGGGCGGACGCACGGCAGCACCACGTGCCAGTACTGGCGGAAGAAGCCGGCACCCTCGATACGGGCCGCGTCCAGCAGCTCGTCGGGGACGCTGGTGCTGGTGTACTGGCGCATCCAGAAGATGCCGAAGGCGTTGGCCGCGGCGGGCACGATCAGCGCCTTGAGCGTGCCCAGCCAGCCCAGCTGCACCATGATCTCGTACTGCGGGATGATCGCCAGCTGGGTCGGCAGGATGTACATCGACAGCAGGACGCCGAACAGGATCTTCTTGCCGGGGAAGTCGTACTTGGCGAAGGCGAAGGCCGCCAGGGAGTCGAAGAACAGCACGAGCACGGTCGTGCAGACCGCCACGATCACCGTGTTGAACAGCGACCCGAAGAAGTCCATCTTGTCGAACAGGTGCTGGACGTTGGTCACCAGGTTGTCGCCGAACCACAGCTTCGGCGGGTAGCTGTAGATGTCCTGCGAGGTGTTCGTCGCCATGACGACGATCCAGTAGAACGGGAACACCGAGATGACGACACCGGTCATCAGGACGATGTGGACGCCGAGACCCCGGGCGCGCTTCCGGTTGAGGCTGTTCACGGCCGTCGCTCCTTACGCTGCACCAGGCGCCAGTTGACGGCGACGATCAGCAGGATCAGCAGGAAGAAGGCCCAGACGATCGCGGCCCCGTAGCCGAAGTCGTTGTTGTCGAAGGCCTGGTGGTAGAAGTACAGCAACGTGGTCAGACCGGCCTGGCCCGGACCGCCGGAGTTGGGGTTGGTGGACGCGTCGCTGCCGAACAGCACCTGCGGTTCGGTGAAGCTCTGCAGGCCGGTGACGGTGGAGATCACCACGGTGAACAGGATGATGGGCCGCAGCAGCGGGATCGTGATGGAGAAGAACATCCGGACGGGGCCGGCGCCGTCCATCCGGGCGGCCTCGTAGAGCTCCGAGGGGATCGCCTGGAGGCCGGCGAGGTAGATGATCGCGTTGTAGCCGGTCCACTGCCAGGTCATCAGGGCGGCGATCACCAGCTTGATCGTCCACTCGTTGCTCATCCAGGGCACGGCCGACAGGTGCACCGATTTCAGGATGGCGTTGATCAGGCCGAAGTTGTTGCTGAAGATCGCGCCGAAGAAGATCGCGATGGCCACCAGCGAGGTGATGCTGGGGATGAACAGGGCGACCCGGTAGAACGCGGTGAGCCGCTTGGTGGAGTTCACCAGCACCGCGAGCACCAGCGCCAGGAGGAGCATCGGCACCGTGGACAGCACCCAGATGACGAGGGTGTTGCGGATGGACAGCCAGAAGACGGGGTCGTCCCAGAGGAAGCGGAACTGCTGGAACCCGACGAACTGCATGTCCCCGATGCCGTCCCACTTCTGGAACGCCAGGTACACGGTGTAGAGCACCGGGAAGAGCATGAAGACCGAGAAGAGCAGGTAGTACGGGGAGATGGCCAGGTACTGCGGCCAGTACCTGGTGGCCCGCCGCCGGGGCCCGGGCCGGGCCCCGGCCGACACCGGCCGGATCCGGCGGCCGGGCCGCGGGCATGGCCGGGCTGGTCCAGGCCGTACTCGCGATCCAAGGCGGCCGACAGCCCGCCCTGCGCGGCTTCACCACCCCCAACCCGCACCT
>NZ_JBSFWB010000031.1:0-107012 GCF_053592635.1 Streptomyces sp. NPDC002623
GCGCAGGGGGTCCGGGGGACGGAGTCCACCGGTTCGGGAAGGGGCGGGGTGGGGTCCGGCCCGCCGCAGGCGCCCCCCACCCCCCGGCCGAACCCCCGCCACCGCCTCCTCGTCGACGAGGTGATCGGCTCGATCACCGACCTCGTCCCGGTGAGCCTGATCCGCCCCGGCACCCTGCCGGGCACGGGCACGACACCCGGCACGGGCACGACCCCCGGCACGGGCGACACCGGCACGGACACAGCCCCCGGCACGGACACGACCCCCGGCACGGACACGGACCCGGCCCCCGACCCCCTGCGCCCCCCGGAGCCCACCCTCCCCACCCCCACCCTCACCGTCCTCACCGGCGAGGCCAACCCCCTGCAAGCCCGGGACCCGGCCGCCGCCCTCACCGCCTGGGCCGCCGTCCCCCACCCGGACGGCTCCGACCGCCCCTTCCAGATCCCGGCGAACGGCATCCACGTCCGCGACGTCGTCGGCGACGACCGCGTCCGCGCCGCCGCCACCGTCGCGCTCGGCAAGGCGTACGACAACCGGCTGGCCGACGCGGACGGCGAACTGACCGGCGAGGAGCTGGACCGGGCGCTCGTCCAGGCCATGCGCACCCCCCTCACCGCCGAGGGCACCGCCGCCGCCCAGGCGCTGGAGGACGCGTCGGGGCCGAACCCGCTCAGCGCGTTCTTCCACGAGACCTCCCCCGCGTGGGGCGGCTACCGTATCGACGGCCTCACCGAGAACACCTTCGCCGACCACACCTCCTCCGCCGTCGCCCTCTACACCCGCCCCGACCTCACCGCGGCCACGCTGCTCGCGGTCGCCGACGACACGGGGCTTGAGGCACCCGAGCAGTTCGTGTACAGCACGGCCTCCGACGGCTCGCAGGGCACCACCCAGAACACCCTCGTCGGCGGCACACCCATCCTGCGGTCGGACGCCATCGGCGCGGCCAACCCGGTCGTCAGCGGTACCGGCGCCGACACCGCCGACGACGACGGCCAGGCGGTGGGCCAGGAGACCGCGTACCAGGAGAACATCAAACCGGCGCGCAGCCGGGCCTTCCTCTTCGCCGTCCCGACCACCTGGCTGGCCGTCGCCGAGGTGGACCGGCAGTTCAAGGACGGCAAGGCCCCGACCTGGCTCCGGAACCACCTGGGCGGGACCCTCGGCCGCAAGCCCGAGGGCGGCGCCGTCGAGGCCGAGACCCTGGTCGTCGCGTGGATCCGCGAGGACGTGGCCCGGGGCCTCGGGCTGATCACCGACAGCAACTTCCCCGCCCGGGTCGGCGAGGCCTGGGACGAGGTCACGAAGGCCGCCACCACGTGGGCGGAGGCGGACGCGGAGTACCTGGCGCTGCGCCGCGGGATCCCCGAGCTGCGGGAGGCTGCCGAACGGGCGGTCGGCGCCATCTCGTTGGCCCGCAGGAGGCGCAGGAACGCGCTGCGGGCGCTCCGCACGGAGTACACCGAAGCGGAACGCGCGTACGACCTGGCGGTGCGGGCGGCCGAAGCGGCGACGGCCGTGGAGGTGCCCGCCCCCGGCACCGTCACGGACCCGCCGGGTGGGTTCGCCGACCGGCTCCGGGAAGCCGCCGACCTGGTCGCCCGGGCCCGTACGGAGTTCGAGGACGCGCTGTTCCTCGAACTGCTCGTCACCTCCCCGGCCCCGGAGGGCGAGAACGGCCCGCTCGCCAAGAACTTCGCCGACGCCGTCAAAGCCGCCGTGTCCCGGGTCGAGGAGGCCCGGAATCAGCTGGACCTGGCGACCGAGGCGGTCGCCACCGTACGGCGGAACGAACGCGACCGGCTGCTCGCCCCCGCCGACCTGGCACGCGCGGAACGGCGGGCAGCAGCGGACAAAGAGATGCGCGAGGCCCAGGAGTCGGTCGACAGGGCGGCCCGGGCGATGGCCACGGCCCCGTCTGCCCTGGCGACCCGGCTCCGGAAGACGGCGGCGCAGCGGGAGCGGGCCGAGACGGCGGCCGACGAGTTCCACCGGGTGCGGGGGGAGACGGACCGGCTGACCCGCTGGCACCAGCTCCCGGCGGATGCGGGCACGGGCACGGGCACGGGTACGGACACGGGCACCACCGCCCCCGCCATGACCGGCACGGACGCCATCCCCACCACGACCGGTACGGGCACGGACACGGGCACCACGCCGGGCACCACCGCCCCCACCGTGACCGGCACGGACACCACCCCGACCGTGACCGGCACGGGCACCACCGCCCCCACCGTGACCGGCACGGACACCACCCCGACCACGACCGGCACGGACACCGTCACCACCACCCCCGCCGTGACCCGGGCCGGGCTGCCCGAACCCACGGTCACCCCGCATGTGGCGCCGACCCCCGACCCCGACACCGAGTCCGAGGCCGAGGCCCCCCGGGAACCGGTCTACAGCCGTGTCACCATCGACGTCGACCCCGACGGCACCGCCACCACGGACGACACCACCCCCACCCGCCCCCTCGGCCTGACCGGCCCCGACGGCCGGACCTACCGCCTCATCGACGTCCCCCGGGACGGCAACGGCTTCTTCCACGCCCTGGCCGTGGCCCGTGGCCAAGGGGAGACCGCCGAGCAGCTGCGCCTCGCCGTCGCCGACGAACTCCGGGGGCTTCCCGACGAGTCACCGATCCTCGAACGCCTCGCCCCGGACCGGCCCGACACCTTCACCGCCGACGAACTCACCGCCGCAGGGCTGGACCTGGGCACCGACACCCCGGAGCGCCGCGAGTTCGACGCCCTGGGCGTCATCCCGGACTCCGCCGGCGGGGCCCCCGACCGGGCGCACCGCCCGCTGAGCCCCGCGCTGCGCAAGGCGCTGGCCGTCGCCCAGCTGCGCCGTCCGGCCGGCGCCCAAGGCGACCTGGGCTGGGACCACGGCGCGGCGGACCTGTGGCCGACGCTGGCGGCCCGGCTTCCCGTACGCGACGGGCACCCCGGCATCCGGATCGTGACGGGGGACGGTCTCCACCACGACCACGGCCCCGACCCGGAGCAGCCCCTCACCGACGTTCCCGGGGCTGTGCTCCACCTGGCCGACCGCCACTACCAGGCGGTGCACCCCGTACCGGAGCCCGAGGGCACGCGCGTCACACCGGTCCCGGCGGCCCCGCCCGCCGAGCCGGCCGAGCGGGGGCCGCTGCCGGCCCACGCCCGACGGCCGTGGCTGCGGCCGGAGTCGGCCGACACCGCACCGGACACCGCGCCCGAAACCACCGCCCCCACACCCGTACCCGTCTTCGACGCCGCCTCCGACCCGGCCCGGCTCACCGACCCCGACGGCCACACCTACGTGCTCGACCTGCCCCCCGGCGACGGAAACCGCTTCTACGCCGCCGTGGCCCTCGCCATGAACCGGGCCGGGCTGCGGACGCCCGACACCAACAGTGAGTACGAGTCCGGCGACCTGTCCCGGCCGTCCGCCCGGCCGCTGCCCGACACCACGCCGCTCGACCCCCTGGCCACCTTCACCGCCGAGGAGCTGACGGAGGCCGGGATCGTGCTCACCCCCGCCGAGCAGCGGAGGTTCGAGCGCAGCGGCGGCCGGCTCCCCCTGCCCCTGCCGCTGGCCTGGCCGCGTCAGGAAGCCGTCATCCGGGCCCAGTTGCGCGCGGCCCGGCGGTGGGACGCGTCCACCGCCCTGGTCGCGGCGGAACGCCTCGCCGAGGACGAGGGTCTCCACCTGACCCTGGTGCACGAGAACGGCACGATCGACACGTTCGGTACGGCGCGCGGTACGGGCGCCGACACGGAGAACGCCGTGACGGTGTACGAGCGCGGCGACGAGTACCTCGCCGCGCTGCCCGAGGGCGCCCGCAACCCCCAGGGCCCGTACAACCACCGCACCACCCCCGCCCCGACGCCGACGGTCCAGCCGACGCCGCCGCCGGACAGCCCCCCGGCACCGCCCGAGGCCCCGGCGTACGACGAGGAGTTGTCCGACGACGACCTGTACGACGGGCCCATCCGAGCCACGGACCTGCCCTACGGGGCGCTGTACGACAACGACCCGAACACCCCCGCCTTCGCCGAGTTCGAAGGCCGGTCCCGCCCGCTCGACCTGTCCGACTTGTCCGACCCGTTCGCGGCACTCGAAACCGGGTCGGACGGCGACTCCCTCGCGCCGGTCACGGCCCCCACCCCGGACCCCGCCGCCGACAGCACGCCCACCCCCGTACCGTTCTCCCCTCCCCAGCCGCTGACGCCCGAGGAGCTGACCGAGCTGGTCGACGGCGTGGCGGTGACCGCGCTGGAGGCACATGCCAAGGGTGCGCCGGTGTGGCGGTGCCTCCAGCTGCTGGAGGGGTTCCGGGACAGGCTGCTGCGGCAGGTGTGGGACCGCGTGGCGGTACGGCCCGCCCCCCTGTTCGGCCGCCGCTCGGTGGACGACTCGGAGCTGGACCGGCGCGGCGCGGCGGCCGGCCTGGTGATGGGCCCGGGATGGGACCGGGTGGGCTCCTGGGACGCGGTGGCGGACGCGCTGCGGGACGTGAAGCGGGCCGGGCCGGGGTCGGTGGCGCTGGTGCTGGCGCGGCGGCCGGAGGACGGGCTCGGGCACGCGTTCGCGGCGTACCACCTGCCGGACGGCGTGGTGTGGGTGGACGTGTCCCGGGACAAGGACCACCGGGTGCTGTCGACGCCGCCGGAGATGCCCCTGTTCGACGTGCGGGCCGTGGTGATCGACCCGTCCGGGCAGGTGGTGACGGACGTGCTGCCGCCGTTCGCGGAGTCGTCCTCGGTGCAGCACGCGCTGCTGGACAGGGCGGTGCGCGACGAGTACGCGGGCGTCGGCACCGGGGTCAAGTACCGCTTCCCGACGCAGATCGAGGTCTCCGAGGGGCTGCTGCGGAGCCTCGGTACCCCGCCGGGGGAACAGCCCGATCTGCGGAACGCGGTGCTGGCGCGAGGGCCCGGGGTCAAGGTCGTCCTCAGCGAGTCGACGTTCCACTTCGACACCGCCACCGGTGGGCTCGTCGACATCGCGTCGCCGTCGCTCGCGGGGTCGGGGATCACGGAGATCAGTTCGTACGTCCCGGAGGTCGTCGTCGATCCGGCGGCCTCGGTCCCGGGCGAGCCACGGCAGTCCCTGGTGGAGGCCGAGGCCCGGCGGGCGCAGGTCCATGAACGGCTGACGCTCACGGTCGGGCAGGGGGCCACCTCTCTGGAGGAGCTGCTGGGAGGTCTCCCGGGCTGGGAGGTCACCGAGGCCGGCAAGGCGGCCGTCGTCCATCCGCCCGCCCTGGACTACGACGGCCTCTCCGCCACGCGGTTCTCGTCGGGAACCCCCGCGGTGGGTCGCGCGCTGGTCCTGAGCCAGGCCGTCGACCAGTCGCCGCACACGGACCTGCTTCCCCTGTTCATGGCGGGGAGGGAGTTCGGGGAGCGGGCCGTCGGCGCGTTCGTGGGCGCCATGGACCCCGATCGCGGCGCGGTTCCGCCGGAACTCGTCCCGTTCCTGTCGGCCGTCCCGGATGTGGACGAGCTCTGGGGATACACCTGGACGGTGTTCAACCAGATCGGCGCCAAGCCGGTCAACGCCGCGCTCGCGCCGGCACCCGAGAACTGGGCACCGCTCAGGAACATGCTGCCGGCGGCACCCCAGGCCGCCCTCGACGCCGTCCGGCGGGCGCTGCGGCCCGGCAAGCAGGGTGCGCGGGCCTTCCTCGACAAGTACCACGACGAGCTCAGCGCCATCGCCGACGAGCTGCTGACAGACCTGCTGGCACGCATGTCCCGGCTCCCCCGGCCGGCCGGGGCCGTCTCGTACCCGTTCGTCGACGACACGGTCGGCGACAGTCCGACCCCGCGTACACAGCTGACCGCCGCGCTGACGGGGCACACCTCCGAGGGGAGGAGCATCGGCCCGGACGAGACGACCGGCATCCCGGAACTCCCCGGCCTGGACACCGGCGGCGGCCGGCTGGCGGTCCCGCTGATCGTGGACGTGCTGTCGGCGAACACGCTCGACAGCACGAGAATCACCGAGGATCGGATCAAGAAGTCCGGCCAGGAGTTGGCGGATCTCGGCGAGGGGCTGTACGCGCGGGCGGTGGCGACCAGGGTGCCGCTGGCGCCCGAGGTGCTGCGCCGGTCGGTGGCACGGATTCTGGACGATCCGCTGGTCCAGCGGTTCGCCGGCCTCCTGGCGACGGCCGTCACCGGCGTGCCGCAGGTGGGTGGTGCTCCGCCCCTGCGGCTGCTGAACCTGGCGGACCAGCTGAAACTGGCCACGACGCTGGGCCGTCATGCCCTGGGGCACACCCGGTGGTCGTCCGACCCCGATCCGGCGTACCGGCGGCTGGAGGAGCTGGTGCAGTCCGCGGACCAGCTGCTGGTGAACGGGTCCATGCCGTTCGGTGCCGACCGCACCAGCTTCCAGCGGGACGTCGTGAAGGCACGGCGGGGGCTGGTGCTGCTGCGCACGGCGCTGACGCCGGCGCCGGACCTGATCGAGTGGAAGCCCGAGATCGCGGATCTGGACAGGAACATGGTCCCGGTGGACCGGTTGCTGCACGTCACGCACCGGAATTCGGTGGGCGAGCCGGTGGGGGTGTCGGCGCGGCGCGGAGCGGAGGGGTGGCCGGAGTCCTACGGCCTGCCGGGGGTGACCCACTTCGCGGAGGTGTTGTGGGAGCTGTCGCCCGGCGGCGGGATGTCGGCGGTGCCCTCCCGGACGAAAGCGCCGTTCGACCGGGTGTTCCTGGTGGCTGTGAACGGGGACGGGACCTCGGCGAAGCTGCTGTCCCGGGACGAGGACGGTCCGAGCGTGGCGTTCCCCTACGAAGGGGTGGTGGACTACCTCTTCGCGCAGGTCCCGGAGCTGACGGCGGCGCCGCGCGACACGCACGCGGTGGTGATGGGCGCGGACGTGGCGGGCCCGCACGCCTACGGCCGTGATCCGCTGGAGTGGCCGGTGGCCGGATGGGTACTGGCCGACGGGTGGGGCCGGTGGTCGTGGGCCTCCGCCCTGGGCCTGGAGTTCGGGTTCGGCTCGCGGGTCGAGGAGGTGGCGGACGAGAACGGTGGGCGCGGGTCGGTGCCGACGGCCTCCCTCCAGCTGGCGGAGTTCGACTCGCCGGCCGGGTTCCGTCCGCTGCCGACGTCGGCGCAGCTGGCAGCGTGGGCCGAGCGGGTGACCGGTGACCGGGGGCAGGCGGAGGCTGTCAAGCGGTGGTGGTGGGCGGTCCGGATGGTGTACGGGCCGGTGCTGGAGGACGACACGCCGGCGTTCGAGGCCCTGCTGCGGGGCTTCCAGGCGCTGGACCAGCGGCGTAGGACCCTGCCGTCCGAGGCCCTCCGGCCCGATGAGCCGCTGCCGCCGCTGACCTGGCATCGTCTGCGGGCCCTGGTCGACGAGCACTTCGCCCGGCTCGGGCAGGCCACGCCGTCGCTGTGGGACGCGCTGCCGCTCGTGCTGACGGCGGCCGCGCAGGATGTCGGCACGCCTCTGGATCTGCCCGGCGACTTCGATCTGACGCCGCGGTACGTCGCCGTGCGCACGTGGGAGTCGGCTCCGGCGCCCGTCGGGGCGGGGCAGGCGCCCGCCGCCGACGGACCCGGGGTCACGCCGACGGCCCCGGCCGACGGCGACGACCAGCTGATGGAGGACGTCGGGGACGGGGTCGAGCGGGCGCTTACCTCGCCGGAGGACAGCGAGGCACAGCCGGGGACCCTCGGTGTCCCGCCGGAGGTCCTGGCCGAGGCGAGCGGGGTCCTCGGCTGGAACCCGGACCCGGAGTTGGAGCTGGGTCTGGACCCGGAACTGGCCCTCGCCCTGCGTCAGGACGCGGAGGCGAACACCGGCCCGGACCTGAGCATGCGTCTGGACCTGGCTCCGGAGCTCGCGGACCTGGACCTGGACATGGAACCGGACCTCGCGTACCTGAACTTCACAGAGCCGAACTCCGCAGAGCCGGACTTCGCGGACCCGGACCCGGACCTGGCGTTCCTGGACATGGACCTGGCGGACCTGGACCCGGACCTCTCGTTCCTGGACATGGACCTGGACGCGTTCGACGCCTCCGGCGTGGACGACGAGTGGGCGGTGGGCGAGAGCCCGGGTTCCGTCTCCGGCGGCGGGGACACCGCCGTACCCGCCGCCGTACCCGCCGCCGCGGGTCCGGTGTTCACCGCGCCGGTCGACCCGCCGACGGCCGATCCGGTCCCGACGTATCAGCGGCTGATCGCGGTGCAGTTCACGAAGCGCCACAAGGAAGTGCTCGTGACGACCAGGAAAGCCCTCAAGGAGTTGGCGTTCGAGGTGGCCACTGCCGGTCTGCGGGGTCGGCTGCCGAAGGTTCGCTTCACCGGCTACGGCCACAACGTTGTCGCCGTGCCGCGTGCGGAGCGCGCGTCCGCGATGTTCGCCCGCCTGCTGGACCATGCGCTGAACACTCTTCAGCAGGGATTCACCGAGGATGTGCCCCGGCTGGACGCGACGAACTTCACGCTCTCCGCGGTCGGAGGCGGCATGCTGCCCCCTCGTGCAGCGGTTGATCTCACCGGTGTGCCTCTTGAGGAGCTGGCGCGGCAGGCGACGGTCGAGGCCGACTTCTTCACGGATGCGGCAGCGGATCCCGTCGACCCGCGAAGGGCGGGGCCGCTTCGCGCGCTGTCGCGGCTGACCGCTGTGGCGTTCGACAGCCGCTCGGTGCAACCGTCCCGGGAGGGAAAGAACGCCCTCAAGGACCTGGCGTACGAGGTGGCGTTGGCCGGTCTGCGGAACCGGGCGGCGGGTGTCGCGCCGCCGACGGTCGACATCACCGGGTACGGCGGCACAGGGCCTCATGGTGACGCCGCCATGGCGCGTGCGGATCGCGTGGCCAAGCAGTTCACCGCCCATCTGGCCGATGCGCTGGAGAGTCTTCAGCAGGGGCTTCCCCAGGATGCGCCACGGATGCTCGTGGGGGACTTCACGCTCGCCGAGAAGTCGGGCAGATGGCCCTCCGATGACGTGGTCGCGCTCACCGGCGTGCCGGGTGAGGTGTTGATGACATGGGCGACGGTCGGGTTCACCCTCACCCCGGAAGCGGCCGCGGTGGCGCGGCTGGACGCGCTGCGCGGGCGGTACGCGGAGCTGCGCGGTGGTCCGTTCGACCTGGACGCGGTGGCCCGTCGCGTTCTGCTTCTGCCGGCGGACGCGCCGGTGGACGGGGTCCTGCGGGGGAGACTGTTCGAGCTGGTGGGGGCGGCCGAAGCGGCCGGGTGGGCGGGGAGCCCGGAGGCCTGGGAGGCGGCCGTCGGATGGCTGCGCGGGGGCGCGGTGGCGCACGATGCCGTAGGCGCCCTGTCGCTGTCCGGTCCCGGTCAGGTGGGTTCGGCGGAGCGGTCGCGGCTGTTCGGGGCGCGGGCCAGGGCCGAGGAGGTCCTGGCGGCGGCCGGTGTCGACGCGGACGCGTTCGTCGGCCAGGTGCTCCGCAAGGGTCCGGAGTTCGAGCCCGACTGGATGGACCGCGAGCAGGCGCTGACGGTGCTGACCCGGGCGATCGCGGTGGGGCGGGAGGTGTCGGGCCCCGGCGCGGCGGTCGTGTACGGCCTGGAGGCGCGCGGGGCCTACGGGACCACCGCTGTGGCCACGGTCCAGGACGGAGTCCCGGGAAGCGGACGTGACTTCGTGGGCGACCAGCCCCCACTGGTGGATCTGGGGCTGGTCCGTACACCCGCCGGTCTGGAGACCGCGCCGTGGCGCGACCAGGATCCGGACCGGGTGAACCCACCGGTCGCCCACCCGGTCGCCCACCCGGTGACCGTCAGGCTGGACGAGTCGGATCCGGAGCGTCTCCAGCTGACCTTCGGGGATCTGACAGAGGACCTGTCGGTCCAGGAGTTCGTGGAGTTGACGGCGAACGACCCCGCTCTGACGGGCAAGGACCCGAACACTCCCGTCCTCCTGCTGTTCACGGGGCCGGGGCCGGGGCCGGGCGCGGCGGAGCTGGCGACGCGGCTGGCGACGGGGCTGGGCGACCATCCTGTCTGGTGGAGCCCTTTCCCGACGGAATGGTCCGACCCGGGCACGGGCGGTGCCCCGGTGCTCGCCGTGTCCGCCGGAGTGCCCGCCGGTGCGGAGATCTGGCACAGGGCGGTTCCGGTCGGACCGCCGTCCGTCCAGGACGCCCCGCTCCTGGTTCCGGCGCCGGAGCGTGACGTGGCCGCGGTGGAGGGGGCGGTGGCGGAGGGCGCGGCGGTGGCGGAGGCGTCGTCGTCGGCCCCCGGGAAGGCGCCCCTGCCCGCGCCCCTCCCCCGAGGTCCGCGCAAACTCGGCGCGGCGGAGCGGAGAGTCGCCGAACTCGTCGCCGAGGGGCTGGGAGAAGCGGAGATCGGCGCCAGGATGGGCATCGAGGTCGATACCGTGAACTGGCACCTCACACGCGTGTACAGCGCGTGGAACATCACCGGGTCCTGGCCGGATCCGGCGGCCAGGCGCGAGGAGTTCGCCTCCCGGCTCAGAATCGCGGACGCGCCTCCGGAGGGTTCCCCGCCGGGGCACGCCGCCACGAGTCGGCGACTGATCGCGATGGAGTTCAGACGGGACGCCCGGTCGCTGCTGCTGCCGAAGACGGAGACGGAGGCGGAGCGCGCGAGCCTGGCGTTCGAGGTGGCGACGGCCGGTCTGCGGGGTCGGCCGCCGAAGATCCTTATCACCGGGTACGGCAGGCTCCGCAGCGACGAGCCGCGTACGCAGGCCGGGTACGACGCGTTCACCCGCCAGCTGGACCAGGTGTTGAACACTCTTCAGCAGTGGCTGACCGAGGACGTGCCACGGCTGCGCGCAGCGGACTTCCCGATCGACAGGGTGGATGGTGGCAAGCACACCGGTGCCGTCGCCAAGCGCCTCGGCGTACCGCCCGAGAAGGTGTTGGGGCAGGCGACGGTCGAGGTCTCCTTCTCCCCGGAGTCGGCGACGGATCCGTTCGACCTGCGAAGTGCCGGGCCCCTTCGGGCGCTGCCGGGGCCGACTCGTGTGCCGCTCCTCCGCCAAGGCGAGGTACTGACCGAGGCGGCGGGGAGCGACGCCCTCTGGAGGTTGACGTTCCATACGGCGCTGGTCGGTCTGCGGAACCGGGCGGCGGGTGTCGCGCTGCCGACGATCCACGTCACCAGGTACGACGGCACGAGGGAGGAGGACCACGACGCCGAGGTCGTGGCGCGTGCGGCCCGCAGGTACGAGCTGATCACCCGCCAACTGGACGAGGCGCTGGAAACCCTTCAGGCCGGACTCGCCGAGGATGTGCCACGGCTGCGCGCGAGCGAGTTCACGATCTCCGGGGAGCCGAGTGGTGTTCGGCCCTCCGAGGAGGCTGTCGCGCTCGCCGGTGTGCCGCTCAAGGATTTGCTGGACATCACGGTCGGGTTCACCCTCGCCCCGGACGCGGCGGCGGTGGCGAGGCTGGACGCGCTGCGCGGGCATGACCCGGAGTTGCGCGGTGGTCCGTTCGACCTGGACGCGGTGGCCCGTCGCGCGCTCGTTCTGCGGGCCGAGGAGCCGGTGGACGAGGCCGTGCGCGAGGAGCTGTTCCGGCTGGTGGGGGCGGCCGGGGCGGCCGGGTGGGCGGGGAGTCCGAAAGCCTGGGACGCGGCTGTCGGATGGCTGCGTGAGGACGGGCCGGAGGCCGTTTCCCTCCGTGACCTGTCACTGCCCGGTTCCGACGGGGCGGCTGTGGCGGACCGGTCGCAGATGTTCGGGGCGCGGGTCCGAGCCGAGGAGGTGCTGGAGGCGGCCGGTGCGGGCGTGGACGCGTTGGTCAGGGGGGTGCTCCGCAAGGACGCGTCGTACGAGCCCGGTCGGTCGGACCGCGAGGAGGCGCTGGCGGTGCTGACCCGGACGATCCTGCTGGGGCGGGAGCTGCCCCAGCCGGTTCCGGCCGAGCCGCAGCCCGTCCAGGCGTCCCCGGCAGCTCTCCCGGCACCGGTCCCGCCCCCGGTTCCGTCCGTGCTTCCGTCCGTGCTTCCGGAACAGCAGCCCAGGGCCGAGGACATGCCCAGGGTCAGTGACAGAAGATGGCGGATCGCCCGACTCACCGCCGACGGGGAGAGCCCCGATCAGGTCGCCGCCGCGGAAGGCATCCCGGTCGCCACCGTGATGTACCACATGAATGCTGTGTACAAAGCATGGGATATCACCGGGACCCCTCGGGACAAGCGCCGGAGACTCGCCGCGCTGTTCGGGAACCCCGGTCCGCCCGGAGACCTGTCCAAACTCACCGCGTCGGAAAAGAAGGTCGCCAGACTCGCCGGTCAGGGAGATTCGATCGAGGTCATCCGGGGCAAACTCGGCATATCGCTCAAGCAGGCGAAAATGTACCTCTCCAATGCCTACCTCGGGTTGAACGTCTACGACAACGAGGGGCTCGCCGGCTACTTCAGCACCCCGGACGGACCTCCGGAGGATTCCGCGCCGGGCGGTGCGTCCGGGTCGGGCTCCGGGTCGGGCTCCGGCTTCGGCTCCGGCCCTGACTCCGGGGCGATGGAGTGGGAGCCGTCCGGGCGGCCGGCGCCCCGGGCGTCGTCGTCGGGGCAGTGGATGCCCGGTCTGGAGGAGTCCGCCGCTCCACGGATCTTCATCGCGCCGGTCGACCCGGTGGAGCCGGGCGACCCGGGCGAGCCGGTCGAGCCGCCACCGGCCGATCGGCCCGAGGACAGGCCGCTGGGGCCGCTGCCGGAGCTGACCCCCGTGGTGTTCTGGGCCCAGGGCACGGAGCATCTGCTCGGGGAGCCGCGGCAGGCCGTCCGGAGACTGGCGTCCGCATTCGCCCTGGCCGGCCTGCGGAACCACCGGGCGAAGGTCGCGCTCCCGACCGCCCACACCACCGCGTACGGCACCACCGCCGAGAGCGCCAAGCGGGCGCGGAACGCGCACCAGGAGTTCACCGACCTCCTGGGCCAGGAGCTGGAGACGCTCCAGCGGGACCTGCCCGCAGGTGAACGGCGGCTGGGCGTAGCCGACTTCAGGATCACCCGGCAGTCCTCCGAGTGGCCGTCCGAGGAGGCGGCCCGACTCGTCGGCGTGCCCCAGGCGGACCTCGCGCTGTGGGCGACGGTAGCGGTCGCCCTCCCCGGTGACGCGGCGGCGCTCCAGACGCTGGACGGGCTGCGCGGTCGCGACCGGCGGTTCCGCGACGGTCCGCTCCAGCTGGACGTGGTGGCCCGCCATGTCCTGGGTCTGCCGGCCGCCGCGCGGGTGGACGAAGCCGCCCGTACCCGGCTGTTCGAGCTGGTCCGGGCGGCCGAGCAGGCCGGCCGGGCGGGAACCATCGCGGAGCTGGGGGCGTACCGCCTCGAAGGGCGGGGGGCGACCGGGCGGGCCCGGCGCACCTGGTTCACGGTGGGGGGACGCCGGATCGACGGTCCCAACTGGCTGGGGCCGGACGTCATGGAGGCGATCGGGGGCCTGGAGCTGGACACCGCCGGCAGCGATGTCCTCGTACCGGCTCGGGACGGCTCACTCGCCGCCCTCCCCGGTCCTAGGCGGGCGACGCCGTGGCCGAAGGACCAGGACCTGTACGTCGTCGGGGGCGACGAGCACAACGGCAGGGTGGTGGTGCGGCTGCCGGACGGTACGACGGAGGACGTGGAACTGGAGGAGTTCATCGAGCTGGTGGCGGCGGACCTCGCGCGGACGCGTCCGAAGGCGGGCACCAAGGTCGTGCTGGCCGTCCCCTTCCTGGGCCGCCGCCGCGAGCTGCTCCAGCGGCTCGCGGACCGTTCCGGCCTGGAGCTGCTGGTGCACAGCGGCGAGGTGCGGATCACCCGGCGGGCGGACGGGACCGGTGGGACCGGTGGTACGAACACGACGGCCGGCATCGGCACGGTCACCGGACGGCCGGGAGTCCCCCAGGGCGTCTGGGCCCCGATCCGGCCGGGCCAGGGGCCCGTTCTCGACGACAGCATGCCCGGCTGGTGGGCCGATGTGGTGTCCTTCCCCGTCGTCGACCGGCGCACGGACAGGCTCTTCGGCGACGCCTCGTTCCGGCCGGGCGAGTACGCGGACACGTTCGAGAAGGACCACGGCGGCCGGGCGACGACGTTCGTCCACTACAACAGCGCCCTGGACAAGGTGAGCCGGGAGCGCCCGCTGCCGGCTCCGGGCCCTGAGGACCGACCGCTCTCCGAGGAGACGGCGCACAACGTGACCGCGCACGGCGCACTGGACCACGTCGACCTGGTGGTACAGGACAGGGCCACCGGCGACCTCCGCGTACTCAGCGTCCCCACGAGGGAGGCGGCCCGGTGGGTGGCTTGGAAGACGGCCCACCTGTCCAAGGAGTACTGGATCGACAGCGGCATCTGCTGGTCAGGGACCCCCAGGAACCGTGCCCTGCCGGACCCCGACACCGCGGGCCTCGCCCTGACCGGTGTGTTCGTGCCCGATCCGCTGGCGGAGATCGCGCTGGGGCAGGAGATCGCGAACGAGGCGATGCGCTGGGTGCGTGCTCCCGAGGGCCCGCAGCGGGTGGGCGAGCGCGACGGCAGGTACGTGCGGTACCTGGACACCGACGCCAGTGGGCGGTACCGCGTGTGGCTGCTGTTCCGGCCGGAGCCGCCGGCCGCCGAACTGGACGTGCTGGCGCGGTCGGCCGGGCTGCACACGGAGGACGGCCCGGTGACGGAGGAGGAGCGGACGCGGACGCTGCGCCTGGTGCGGGCGCTGAAGTCGGTGTTCGGCGTCCGGGTGCAGGACCGCGACGACTTCGGTGACCTGCTGTCCGGGGTCGCGGCGCTGGAGGAGATGTGGCGGGCCGACCCGGCGTTCACGCAGGCGGGACCGCTGACGCTGGACCTGCTGGAACGGGTGGTGGCGGCGCGCCAGGAGGCCGACGGGCTCGGGTTGGACCAGGGGGTCGCCGTACAGGTGCTGGCCGCCGCGGCGAAGGAGCGGGCCGCATGGCGCGCGGACGGGCTGCCCCCGGCCCGGATGAGCGAGTCCCGGTTCGTGACGCTGCCCAAGGCGGTGCTGGAGGCTGCCGAGTGGGTGAACACGGACGCCATGGTGGGCGAGGCCGTCCACGCCCTGGGGCTCTCCGGCCGGGACGCGGTGGAGGAGCCGGAGCGGTCGCGGATGTTCTGGGCACGGGTCAAGGCCGGGGAGGTGCTGGACGAGCCGGGTACGAACCTGAACGCACTCGCCGTACAGGTGCTCCATCTGGGCGCGAACGCCCACGCCGACGCGTGGGAGATCGACAACCTGCGGCTGCTGCTCACCCACGCGTTCGCGGCGGGCCGGGACGCCACCGACCCGGACGCGGCGGCCGCGTACCACCTGGAACGGAACGGGATCCTCGACTCCACCGCCGTCACCACGGTCACCACCCTCATGCCCAGGACGGACACCGACACCGACAGTGACACCGACCCTGACAGCGACACCGATATGACCGACGCCGACCCCGACTCGGACTCGGACTCGGACTCGGGCACCGATGCCGAGACCGAGACCGGGACCGTGGTGAAGGGGGGCGGCCGTGACTTCACCGGTGCGGAGCGGAAGCCGGTGGTGGACCTGGCGCAGATCCACACGTCCGCCGGCCTGGTGGAAGCGCCGTGGCCCGAGGTCCCGTATCCGGTGGGCGTCGTGGTGGACGAGAGCAAGCCGAACCACGTCGTGGTGACCTTCGAAGACTGGACACTGAGCATCCCGGGCTCCGAGTACCTGGAGGTGATGGGGAACGACCGCGCCCTGATGCGCCTCCACCCGGACGTTCCCCTCGCCCTCTACGGGCGGGGCCCCGGCATGGAGGAGCTGGCGGAGTGGCTGGCGCTGCACCTGGGCCGTCCCGTGTGGTGGACGGATGTCCCGACCCACCTGTCCGAGCAGGGCGGGGACGGACGTACGGTGCTCACCGCGTCCCCCGGATCCGCCGCCGACGGAGGCTGGCAGGTGGCGCTGCCCGGCGCACCACGGTTCGCCGAGGACGCCCCGCCCCACGTCCCGCGGCCGTGGCCCAAGCCTGCCGTGGTCGGAGGATGACGTCCCGTGGCGTTCCCGGCGGAAGCACGGCAGGCACGGCAGGCACAGCCACGGCAGGCACAACGCGCACAACACGCACAGCAAGCACTGCGAACGAGGACAAGATGAGTGAGCTCGACGGCGAAGCCCCCGCCCCCGCCGCCGCCCCGGTCAACCACGCGGCCGACCCGGCAGCCGACCCCGCGATCGACCCCGCGATCGACCCCGAACCGCCGGAGGACTTCGTCCGGGCCGCCAAGGCGGCGCCGAACCACTGGCTCTACCTGACCGACCCCACCTGGCGCGGCGAGGCCCCGCCGCCCGAGTGGGCGGTGGTCGGGCAGTGGCGCTCCGACGCCGACGGCAGAATCGTCGAGTGGCAGGACAACGAGGCGTACCAGCCGTCGCCGGGGGCCCGGGGGTGGCCCGAGCCCACCGACGACGTGGACCGCGCCATCCAGCTCGCCACCACCGGCTACGGCCCGGCCTCGGACGTCACCGCCGCCCTGGCCGGGGCCGAGGTGTCGATGCTGGTCACAGCCGACGGCGAGCCGGTACGCGCCTCGGCCCCCGACGGCACGCCGGTGGTCCCGGTCTACACCTCGCCGGGCCATCTCCACCGGACCGGGCCGCTGGGGTTCGAACTGGTGCGGATCGCCGACGTCCTCGGCCGGATTCCCGAGGGGCACAGCCTGTGCCTCAACAGCTCGGCCGCGGTGAGCATGGTGCTGGCCATGGACGGCCTGGCGGCGGCACTGGCGGAAGCGGCGCCGGCGAAGGACGCGGATACGGACGGGAGCCGACCACCCTCGACGCCCTGACCCCGCTGAGCAGTTGGACCAGCGACGACCCGTCGACCCGATGACCCGAGAGCCCGAGGACCCATGAGCGAGCCCACCACCGCCACCACCGACGCGACCACCACCGACCCGGCCACCGACACTGACACCGACGCGACCGCCGACACCGCCATCGACCCCGCCCCGCCCGAGGAGTTCGTCAAGGCGGCCAAGCTGCTCCCCGACCACTGGCTCTACTACGTCGACCCGACCTGGCGGGGCGAGGGAGAGCCACCGGAGTGGGCGGTGGTCGGGCAGTGGCGCACCGACCTGGACGGCGAGATCGTCGAGTGGCAGGACAACGAGGCCTACAAGCCGTCCCCGGACGCGCACGGCTGGCCGGAGCCCACGGACGTGATCGACGCGGCCATCCAACTGGCCACGACCGGCTACGCCCCCGCCGAGACCGTCACCCGCGAACTGGCCACCGCCGAACTGGCCGTCCTCGTGACCCTCGACGGCACCCCGGTCTCCACCGCGACCCCGGACGGCATAGCGACCGTACCGGTGTTCAGCCACCCCACCTTCCTGCACCGCTACGGGCAGCTGGCCTTCGAGCTGATCAGAACCCCCGCCCTGCTGGACCGCCTGCCCGCCGGCCACACCCTGTGCGTCAACCCGTCGGCGACGGTGAGCATGGTCGTCGACCTGGACGCCCTCCGGGGAGCGGTGGCGGCAGCCGAGACGGAGGCCGAGGCCGAAGCCGAGGCCGAGGCCGAAGCCGAAGCCGAAGCCGCGCCGAGGGTGCCGACGGAGAGCAGCTCCTTCGCGAATGAGGCGACCACCGCGGACAGCGAGGCCGCCACCGCCACCGCCACCGCCATCGACCTTGACCTTGACTTCGGCATCGACGAGGACGGTGCCTGGCCCCCCGCCGAGTCCACCCCCGCAACCGCCGCCGCACCGAGCACAGGGGGTAACTGATCGCCCGGCGGCCACCGCCGAGGCGGGCAGAGTTGGGTGGCCCCAGGTGCAATCACGCGCCGGTGCGCCGGTGCGCCGACTTCCCGGCTCCCTAGGCTGCCGGTGTTCATGCCCGTCTGCTGCCCGCCTGCCCGCATCCGCCGGCGACGACGCCGAGGGCCCCGCCCCTCACAACACCCCCCGCAACCCCCCAAGGTGACGAACCATCATGAGTGAGACCGCAGCCTTGTCCCGGTTCCGGGCAGTGCGCCGGTGACCCGGAGCGGCCGCCGGTCGCGCTGGTTCGGCCGGGGCGCGGAGCGCCACGCCGAGGCGCCCGCCGCGCCCGGGGCGGAGTCGGCGCGGGCGGGCGGGCCCGGGGCCGGTGACGGGCTGCTGGTGGAGGAGTACGACGGCCTACGGCTGCTGCGCACCCCCGACGACGACACGCTGGAACCCACCGACCTGGCCGATCTGGTGCGGGCGCTGGCCGGTGAGGCCGAGCACACCGTGACGGTCATCGCCGGCGCGGGCGCGACGCGGGCAGCCGGGCTGTGGACTCGGCTGGGCGCGGTCCTCTCGGTGTTGCGCGACGACCGGGTGGAGACGGTCCGGCTCGTCATGTCCGGGACCGGGGGCGGCCGTCCGGACCGTCCGGCGCTGGCCCGACGTCTCGCGGACGGTTGGAAGCTGACCGTGATCGCTCCGGACGGCCCCGTGTTCGTGGTGCCCGGCGGCACGCTCTTCGCGCACGGCAGCTGGTGGCGGTTCGCGCCGGGCGCCGAGCCGGACCGACTCGGCGCCCGCCAGCCGGCGCCCGACTGGCAGCCCGCCGTGGAGGCGCTGCCCGCACGCACCGACGGCGGCTACGTGATCGACCCGATCCCGGCCGGTGTGCTGGCGCGCTCCGGGCAGGCGGCCGCCCCGCGCCCGGGAGACCTGTGCTACGCCGTCCCGGTGGATCCCCGGGGGCCGTTGGTGCTGCTGGGCATGCCGGAGGACGAGGACATCCTCGGCGGGGAAGTGAGCGATCTGCTCGGCGAACTGCCCACGGCAGTACGGTCCACCGTACGGCTGGCTCCGGGCGGCCCACGGGACGTGCTGCGCACCGGGCAGGCCGTGGCCGAGCGGCTCGGCGCGGGAGTGGTGGTGTACACCGGGCTGCCGTTCCTCGGCCCCGGGGCCGGCGGCGGGCCCGCGCCGGTACGGTCGGTGCTGGTGGGCGCCGACGGGGAGCCGAAGTGGCGGCCTTTCGTGGACTCGGTGATGTGCCTGCCCCCGGCGGAGGACGGCACCGTCCCCGCCCCTCGGCTGCTGCGCTGGGAATCGCCGGTGACCGGCGAGCAGACGGGGACGGGCGTCGTGCGGCTGTCGGAGCACTGGCAGGCGACGGTGACCCGGGCGGGGCTGTACATCTCCGGGACGGAGGGGGAGCCCTCGCCGGTGCACCAGCCCGTGCACCAGCCGGTGGACGCCGAGAGCCCGAGCATCGAGGTCGGCCGCCCCGGGGAGGAACTCGACGCCTCGCTCTGGCCCGTGCTGTCCCGGGTACTGGCCTTGCTGTGGCCCGACGTCCGCCGCCGGGTACGGCTCTACATACGGGGCACCTGCCTTGACGGGGGCGCCGAACTCCGCCGTATGGCGGCCGAACACGACATCCGCGCCGTCCGCTTCACCGCCCCGCCTCTCCCGGCCCCGCGCCGGGTGCCGGTGGCGGCGGTGGCGGCTCAGCGGGGCGGCCCGACGGCTCCGACAGGTGCTCAGCAGGGCCGGATGGCGGGGGCTCGGCAGGGCGGCCCCGCGGCACCGGCGGGCGCCGGGCGTTCAGGCCAGGCCGCTTCGGTGGGTACAGGGCACAGCGGCCAGGCCGCACCACCGGGGTTGCCGCAGGGGACAGCGACACCGACCGGAGCCCTGCCCACCCGGGCAACGGCACCGGCAGGGGGCCCGTCTGCCCGGGCGGCAGCACCGGCGGGTGCCGAGCGCGCCACACCAACACCGGCGGGTGCCCAGCACGGGACAGCGGCACCGGCGGGGGATCCGCACGGCGCACCGGCACCGGCGGGGGATCCGCACACCACACCAACACCGGCCGGGGATCCGCACGGCCGGACAACGGCACAGGCCGGGAGTTCGCCTGCCCAGGCGGCGGCACCGACCGAGGAGCCGGCCCGGCTGCCCCAGGCCGGGGGGAATCCGGTCCCGCAGGCGGTACAGGCTGCCGCACCGGCCGAGGGCATGCCGTCCGGCATGGATCCGGCCGCCCCAAGGGCAACCGCACCCGCCGCACCCACCCCCACCACGCCGCCGCTCGCCGGTGCCGCGCGCCAGGTCCTGGCCGAACTCAGCTCGGCGGACGGGCCGTTGGCCGAACTCGAACCTCCCGTGCGGCCAGCTGCCCCCGTACCGCAGACGCGCACCTCACAACCGGAGCGCCCAGCACCCGACGGGCCGCTCCGCCCGGAGCGAAACGCCTCCCGCCCGACGCCGGGCACACCGGAACGCCCGGAACGCACCGAGGCACAGAAGCCACCGGAGTCTCAGCTCCCGCCCACCCCGCCGGGCGAACCCACTGCACCTGACGGGCCGTTGGCCGGCCTGGATCCGGCGGCTCAACCCAGCGCCGCCCCCGCAGCGGCGACGGACGTCCACAACCGGGCCACCACACCGGCACCGGGCGCTCCGGAGCACCCGGCACCGGCGGAACCTCAACTCCCGCCCGTCCGGGTCACAACCACCACGTCGCAACTCGCCGCGCCAAGTGAACTCACCGCACCTGACGTGGCGTTGGCCGGTATCGAACCGGAGACTCAACCCGCCGCCACGCCCGCAGCGGCGACGGACACCCGCAATCGCGCCGCCGCGCCGGCACCGGAGCGTGCCGAGGCGTCTGCGCCGCCGGTCGTGCCGGGATCGTCCCCGGTGCGGCCGGAGGGGAGCGACCCGGCGGAAGCCCGGCGCACGCCCGCCCCGAGCACCACGACCACGCCGTCGCCCTCGGCAGGGACCGGGGAGGTGCAGCCGGCCCCCTCCCGTGGGCCGCGCATATCGCCGCCCACCGAGCTGCCCGAGCGTCAACGCCCGCCCACGGCAGGTGAGTTGCCGGAACGGTCCCGGCTGCCCGTGTCCGAAGTGCCCCCCGTCCCGTTCCACCCCGGGCACATCAGCACCGAGGACGAGCGGCGGGCGTTCCGGGAGCTGGCCGAGGACGTGTGGGAGCGGCACGGGGCTGCCGTGGCCCGTGCTCTCATCCGGATGCCCGCTCTGCGCGCCCAGGAGCAGGAGGCCGCCCGCGCCGATGTGATCGCACTGCACATCTACCTGAACTCCCCGGACGGCCCGCTCGCCCCCGAAGCGGTCGTCCGGGGGCTGCGATCCGGTGACGAACGCCTCCTGCCCTACGTCGCCTGCCTCGCCTCGGCCCTCCGCCGCATGCCCTCCTACCGGGGTGTCGCCGTACGCGGCGCCGGAGACGTGCCCCTCGACGACCTGGCCGCCGGCACCCTCCTGCGCGACCCGGCCCCGTTGGGCGCCGTGCCCGTCGGGGCCGCTGCACAGCTTCCCGGTGGGCCGCAGTACGTCATCTGGTCCGCGACCGGGCGGCGGGTCCGCCAGCTGACCGACCGCCCGAGCGACGGAGCGGCCGGCGAACAGGTGCTGTTCGCGCCGGGCACCCGGCTGCGCGTGCTCGACGTACGGCCGTCCGGCCCGACCCCACTGATCATGCTCCGCGAGCTGCCCACCGCCGCGCCCGGCACACCCGGCGCCTCGCTCGCCCCGCGCCCCGAACTCGACGACGCCGACCGCGCCGTGCTCGCCCGGCTGGACGACACGCTGCGCGGCCGAATCCCCGCGCCCGGCGCCTTCGCCTGGCCGGGCCTGTGCCACGGGCCGATCGGCCCGGCGCACACCACCCCGCAGGCGCCCCGTACGGCGCCGCACGCCGACTGAAGATCCGAGAACGGAGACGACATGCCTCGTCAGGAGCGCACGGGACCCGGTGCCCCCGCGGTACGCCGTGCCATCGCGGTGCCCGCAGCGCCGGGGGAACCGGATGCGTCCCTCATGCCGCCGGAGGTCTCCGGTTCCCCTTCCGCATCCTCGGAGGAGGCGTCCCGGGCGGCCGTTCCGGGAGGTACGTCCGGCAGTGCTCCGGCTTCGTCGGGGGTCCGGTCCGGCGGCCCGGCGGGGGAGTCGTCCGAGACGTCCGGGGCGGCGGCAGCCGCGTCGGCCGGCCAAGTCGGATCAGCTGCTGCCCCGACCACAGCGACTACAGCGACCGCAGCCGCCGCATCGGCCTCGGACGACGACACGGAGGTCACCGCAAGCGTCGGGGCCGACGACGGCGACGGTGAGCCGCCCTCCGGCCGCCCGGCCAAGGCCATGCTGGCGGGCGCGGGCATCGTGGGCGCGCTGCTGCTCGCCGTACCGCTGCTCTTCATCGGTGGGGACGAGGACGACCGGTCTGCCGAGCAGACCGAACCGGCCTCCGGTGTGGTGCTGCCGAAGCAGCTCCGATCGGGTGTGCCCACACCCGCCTACGGCACCGCGTCACCGACCGCGAGCCCCACTCCGACCACGAGCGCCGGCGGTGCGGGCGCCACGGGCACGGAACGGAACAAGCCGGCAAGCCAGAGCCCCGCCACCACCGGGACGGAGAAGTCCAACTCCAACTCCGTCTCCGGCACGACGACCACGACGTCACAGACCCCGAGGCCGGCCTTGACCCCCAAGGTGGCGGCGCAGCCCACCGTCAACATCGCCAACAGCAAGAACATCATGCTGAAGAACGCGAGCACGGCCATGTGCGCCGACCTGGGCGGCTCGGCCAAGGGGAAGCTCGGCGCCGGAGTCTTCCAGGAGTACTGCTACCGGGGCACCGTCGACAACCAGATGTGGAACTTCGAGGTGCGCTACAAGGGTGCGGGCGCGGACGGGGCGGACGTCTTCCAGATCCGTAACGTCAAGGACGGCCTGTGCATGGACCTCCCGGGAACCGGCGCGGTCGCCATGCGGACCCACGTCAGGGAGGGCACCTGCACCGGAACCACCGCCGACAACCAGCTGTGGTGGCTGGAGAGCCGGGGCAACGGCCAGTACTGGATCCACAACAAGGCCAGCAACGGCATGTGCCTGGAGGTGTGGGGCGCCGACGGCTCCGGCGGCCCCGACACCCGGCTGGGCGTCTACCCGTGCAGCCCCACCGACGACCACGAGTGGATCGTCAACTGACCTGGCGTCACCTGACCTGACCTGACCCGGCCTTCCCCGGCCGGGTCGGGTCAGATCAGGCCGGAGCGTATGGCGTGGGCCACGGCGTGCGCGCGGTTGCGCAGTTCCAGACGCTTCATCAGACCGGACAGGATGTACTTGATGGTGCGCTCGGAGTACGAGAGCAGTTCGGCGATCTCCGAGAGCTCCTTGCCTTCCGCGATCAGCCGCAGCACATCCGCCTCACGCGGTGAGACACCCGACGCCGTCAGACCGTGCGGGGTGAGGACCTCGCGGTGGGTCCACTGGACCTGCTCCATGAGCACGCCCTGCAGGGCCGGCGGAAAGCTGCCCCCGCCCTCCGCCACGGTGATCAGCGCCCGCACGAACGCCGCGGGGGTGAAGGTGTCCCGCCACAGCACGGCACGTACCCCCCGGTCCACGGCGGTGAAGATGTTGGTCTGCCACTGCCGGCCGACGACGAGCACGAAGCGTGATTCACGGCGGTCGGACAGCGCGGCGAGCACCTCCAGGGTGCCGGCGTCGGCGGAGTCCACCGCCACCACCGTCACATCGGCCTCGCCGGTTCTGCTGGGCGGAACCTCGGTGATCCGCCGGTCGAACTGGAGGTGGTTGGCCAGGCCGGCACGTATGACGGCATCGGGGGCGTGGATCGCCACCCGAACGGTGAGCGCGGACGCCGACCGGGGCATTCGCCCTCCACTGGGTATCAGAGTGACGGAACGACATCAGGCGTTGCGGAAGGCACGGATGTCATGGATGCCACAGAAGTCGCGGATGTCATGGTTGGGGAATCAGGGCAACGGGAGGCCGATGCTGTCATGATCCCGCCCCGTAACCGGTAGCCAAATACCCCCCGTGTGCCAAGGAATAGGGAAACCTGGCGCGAGTTCTGCCACCCCGACACGCTCGGCGCGCCACCCCAGGCTCACCGCGCCACTCCCACAGGCTCACTGCCCCACCCCGACAGGCTCACCGCACCGGCCAGGCCGGCTCACCGCTGGTCAGCACCGCCGTGGCCACCTCCGTACGGGATCGCAGTCCGGTACGGCTCAGCAGCCGCGTCAGCCGGTTGGCGACCGCGTCCTCGCTCACGCGCAGCACCGAGGCGATCCGGCGGTTGCTGAGGCCCTCGGTGATCAGGGTGGCGAGCAACTGCTCGTTCTCGACGGTCACCTGCCGACGATCCGGCACGGCCAGCCCGGCCTCACGCATCGCCGTACGGGCATGGAATCGCCACAGCGCGGCGCCGACCTCGCCGAACAGGTCGTACGCCTCGTACAGCAGTTCCTCGTAGCCGGCCCCCGAACGGGCGGCGGACATCAGGACGACCGCCGTCTCGAACGGCTGCTCACGCGCGCGGGCCAGCTCCACGGCAGCCGACAACCGCTCCCGTCCACCGTCAGGACCACCGTCAGGACCACCGGGGCCGCCCGCAGTCGCGACCCGCGCCGACGTCGACAACCACAACAACCGGGTCCGTTCGCCCACGGTGCGCTCCGTGAGCGTCTCCAGGTTCGCCAGCGCTTCGGCCGCCTCGGGGACCCGTCCGGCCTCCGCAAGGAGTTCGGCCAGAAGGGCCCACAACTCGTCGGCGCCGTAGGCGTGTCCGCGCTCGCCCGCCACCGCCAGTGCGCGGCGCAGGATCCGTTCGGCCTCGCCCGTCTCGCCGAGGGCACACAGCACCTCGGCCTCGGCCTGGTCCAGGAAGAGTTCCAGCGGCCCTCCGTGGGGGTTGCGCGCACTGTCCAGCAGCCGTCGCGCACTGGTGGCGCGCCCCTTGGCCAGGAGCATGCCGGCCGTCCGGGCGGGGAGCAGATGGTGGCTCGGCGCAGGGTTGAACGCCTGCCGGTTCGCCAGCATCCAGCGCGCGACCGCCAGCGCCTCGTCCCAACGCCCTTGAAGGTGCAGCCACAGGAAGCGGGTGTACGCAGGCATCCACTCCGGCGACAGACCGCGGAAGGCCAGCGCCCGCGTCGTACCGTGCAGATCCCGGGCGCCGAGGAGCTGATCGGCCGCGGCCATGCTGAGAGCGTGCTTGGAGTCGAGCGTCATGTCAGGCCCGTACGGAGCGCTCATCAGTTGCCGGAACCGCTCCGGCCGTCCGAGCACCCACTCGGCACAGACCCTGAACCACTCGGGGTTCCACTGCTCACGGGTGCCGGTCCGCCACATCGGCTCGGTCCGCGCCAGCAGATCACGCGCCTCGAGCCACCGCTCCGTGTTGCCGAGCGCCAGCGCCTGGCCCGTCAGGGCCGCTATCGGGGGCAGCGGCAGGTCCCGCCACCAGTGCGCTGAAGCCATCCGGGACACCTGCGCCCAGTCCTCCGAGGCGGCCGTCGACGCGACCAGCAGCAGGGCGACGTCCTGGAGCAGGTCATCGGTGAGGCTGTCGGCGGGGTCGCGCAGGATCTCCTCAACCGTGGCCCGCGCGCGCGAGTAGTCGCCGACCACGTAGGCGGCCTTCGCGTACCGCAGCAGCATGTGCTCGCGCGCCCCGGGATCCTCGATCAGGTCGAGGGCCGCCCGCAGGTACCGCAGCAGGACCGGCCCCTGGACATCGGGAAGCAGCCGATCCGCGGTCCGTACCAGCTCGTCGACGGCCCGCTCCCGGTCGACCAGCACGCCTGCGTCCGCGATCCGGTCGGCCGGATAGGTCACCGCATCGGCCTCGGCCAGCAGGCCACCGCCGCCCGCCTCCGCGGGCAGGCGCTCGCCCCCGGCCCCCTCACCCCACAGCTCGGACACGGCCGCAGCCGACAGCCGCGCCCGCTCCAGAGGCCCGAGCCCTTCCCGGACGGTGTGTTCCACCAGAGGCAGGCAGAACATCCAGCCCCGGACGCCCCGACCACCGTCGCACGGCCCCTCCGAGCCCTCCACGCCCTCCACGCCCTCCACGCCCTCCGGGCTCTCCTCCGGCCGCGCCGGTTCCCTCAGTTCCGCCACGATCCCCGCGCAGCCGAGCACCCGCAGCGCGGCCCGCGTCTCCTCGGCAGACAGCCCGGTCACCGCCGCCGCGCGGGTCAGCGCCGCCCGGCCCAGCGGCCACAGGATGCTCAGCGCCCCGGCCACCGTCCCGTACGGCTCACCGAGTGCCCGGAGTTCCGCGACGAGCGGGTGGTCGTAGGGCAGCAGCGGCACCGGAACGCGGGCGCTCAGGAAGGCGTGGCCGTCGGCCACCCGGATCGCGCCCTCCCGGACCCACCCGGTCAGCAGGGCGTCGACCGCCACCGGCACACCACGGCCGAACTGGTGCACCCGCCGCACCAGATCCGGCTGCGGAGTCGCCTGCAACCGCCCGGCCACCATGGCGGCGACCTCCGGTTCACCGAGCCGCCGGAGCACGAGGGAGTACGAGGACAACTCGCCCGCCAGCCGCTCCACGGGCCGCCGACGGCCCGACCCGGCCGACGCGTTGTCGACCCCGCCCCCGGATGCGGCCCCGCCGTCGTCCCCGACGCCTGCCCTGCCGTCGCTCCCGAGACCTGTCCCGCCCTCGCCCGCCGCTCCACGCTCGACGACGGTGACCAGCAGTCGGACGTCCGGCGGAAGGAGGCCGTCGCCGCCGTTTCCGCCCAGCAGGGCGAGGGAGTCGGCGTCGGCATGTTCGGCGTCCTCGATCACCACGACCGTCGGCCTCGCACCCCCTGCCTGCCCCGCTGCGACGGCCGTGGCGAGCACCAGGCCCATCGCCGTCGGATCCCCCGCCTCGACAGCGGCCAGCGCATCCGTGTCGGACCGCATCCGGCCTCGGCCACGCCCGGCCCCGGACGCCCCGGCTCCGGGCCCGGGGCCGAGCCTCGCCGACCGCGCCATGGGCAGCGCCCGGACCAGACGCAACGCCAGCAACAGAGGGTGTTCCGTGTCCCCGGCCGCACAGGTCAGCGGCAGCACCGCGACCCCCTCCGCCCGGAGCCGCTCGCCGAGCGCCCGCACGAACGCGCTCCGCCCCACGCCCCGTTCACCCCGGACGACGACCAGACGCGGCCCGTCGGGATCCCTCAGCCGCGCATGGACCTCCCTCAACTCCTCCTCGCGGCCGACCACTTGCTCGTAGGAATGGTCCAGCCGGGCGGCCGTGCCGCCCGGGACCAACTCGGTGTTTCTCCGACCTGCCACAGTCCGTGCTCTCCTAGTGCCGCGTGGGTGCCTGGGCAGGCCGACTCCCCGTGCCGGGGCGAACCCGGTCGACCGGACCGTAAGGGCGACTGCAATTATTGCTGTGCCCGGTGCGCAAACGGCTGGGACTCCCATGCGATCCCCCTGGCCGGGGGACGCCGTCGGAGACCGAACGGCGCGGCCCGGCCGTCCGGGCGAAGGAAGCGACGAGGGAATCGACTAGGGAATCGACGAGGGAAGCGACGAACGATGCGAGGAGTCGCCGTGCCGCCGAACCCCTTACCCGTGGCGCACTCCGGTCCGATCGGCCGGGACACCGAGATCGCCGCGATCGCCCGTGTCCTGCGCGCCACCGCCGAACCCGGCACCCTGCTCGTCACCGGCGGCCCCGGTGCCGGGAAGACCACGGTGCTGGAGGCGGCCCGGTCGGCGGCGGTGGGTGACGGAGTGCGCGTGCTGCGACTGCCCGTACCGGCCGCCTTCGAGGGCGGGAGCACCGACGGACCGCCGAACCCCGGTGACCGGGGCGAGGAAGGGGCGGCGGTCGCCGCCGGACCGCTCGCCGACGCGGTGTGCGGGCTCCTCGCCAAGATCCGTGACACCCGCCTCTCGGCCCGGGTGAACGCCGTCCGCCGCGCCCGGTCCCGACTTGCCGAAGACCGCCCCGCGCCCCACGCGGATGCCCACGCGGATGCCCACGCCTCACCCGCCGCGCTCGCCGTCCTGGCCGCGCTGGGCGAAGCACTGACGACCGCCGCCCACCGATACCCGCTCGCTCTGATCGGCGACGGCATGGAACGGCTGCCGCCCGCGACGGTCGCCGCCCTCGCACTGCTGCTGCGGGTGTTCCGCCCGGCGGGCCTGCCGGTGGTACTGGCCGCCGGGCCACCGCATGCACCGGGCCACCCGCCGACTCACCGCGAGGACGGCGGCATGCCCCTGCTCGCCGCGGTCGACCAAGTCCTCGACCTGCCGCCGCTGCATCCCCGAGCCGTGGCCGCACTCGTCGAGCGTCGCCTGGGCCGGCCCGTGGAACGGGAACTGGTCGAGGCGGTGACCCATGACCTCGGCACCCTGGCGGGCAACCCCCAGGCACTCCTGGCCCTCCTCGCAGACCTGGCGGACAGCGGCGCACTGCCGGAGGTGGACGGCCGACTGGGTACCCCGCAGGCCCGTGGCACCGTCCCGTTCCCGTTCCCCTTGCCGGTCACCACACACGCCGACGACCTGATCCGGCTCAGCCTGATCCGTCTCAGCCGGCAGGGACACCCTTACCCCGGCCCCATGGCGACGGAAGCGGCAGCCACCCTGGCCCACCTCACCGACCGCGCCGAACTGTTGCTGCCCGACCTGCACCGCCTGACAGCCACCGGCAGCGACGCGGGCACCTCGCAGACCGGCACGCCGGCCCAGGCCCTGGACGCCCTGTTCCGAAGCGGCGTACTGACCCTGGACCGCGACCGGGGCGAACGCATCGCCTTCGCGGTGCCCGCGCTGGCCGCCGCACTGCTGACCCTGCCCGACCCCGGTCACCCCTCGCGCACGGTCCCCGCCCTCCACGCGGCCGTGGTCCGGCCACTGGTCGACCGCCTCGGCCCGGCCGCCGCAGGAACCGGCCACCCCCGGCTCGCCGACCATGTGACAGCCGCGGGCCAGGCCCTGGAGGACGCCACAGCCATTCCGCTGCTCCTCGCCGCCGCCCGCAAGGACACCCGCGCGGACCAGCCCCGCGCCTTGCGCGCCTACACATCGGCGCTCCGCCGCCTGCCCCCGGACGACCCCCGCACCCCCGACATACTGCGCCGGGCCGCCGCACTGGGTCTGGCCCGCGCGGCCCACGCCGAGGTCATGGAACTGGAGCAACCCCTGCGCGCGGCCCTGGACACGACTCCGGACACGGCCCTGGACACCACTCCGGATACGGCTCCGGACGCCACTCCGGATACGGCTCCGGACACCGCTCCGGAAGCGGCTCCGGACACCGCCCGTCACGCCCGTCATAACCGGCACGCCCGTCACGACCGGCACAGCGCCGAGGCCACCGCAGCTCTGCACTTCACCGCGCAGGCCTGGACCCTGTCCGCCCTGCACGAGCACACCCTCCCGGCCGATCCCCCCGGCCACCGCGCCCTGACCGCCGAACTGTTCGCGACGGCAAGCCGGTACGGAATCGGTCCGCAGGCTCCACCCACCCCCTGTCCGACCGCGACACCGGCCGCCCGAACCTCCGAAGCGCCGCTGCCCACCCCGGCCGAACTGCGCCTGCTGTCCGCAGCCACAGGCAACCGCACCCTGTGGAAGCGCGCCCGCCGTGCCCTGCCCCCGGAGGCGCTGGACGGACCGGCCGAACTCCGGCTGCGGGCAGCCGCATCGTACGGCGACCTGGCAGGCGGCCTCCGAGCAGTGCTCGGCGACCGCTACCGCGCCAAGGGGAACAGCGCCGCCGCCCACCACCACGCCATGGTCCTCGCCTACCACACGGGCGACTGGGACGCTGCCCTGTCCACAGCCCGACGCATCGAGGCCCGAACCCGCGCCACGCACCCCGTCTCCACCGCCGGTCACCCGGCCGTGCGCGCCCTGGCAGCCGAAATCCACTGCTTCCGGGGCGACTTGACACGGGCCCGCAACTGGCTGGAACTGATCCCCGACACGATCGCCCACCCCTTGGCCGCCCGGGTCCGCCTGACGGTCCGCGCCTGGTCGGGACGCCCGGACGAGGCCCTGGAAGGCGCCTGGCGGGATGTGGCACGGGCGCGGGAGGAGGCCGTCCTGACAGCAGGCACGGAACGGCTTCTGCTGCGCATCCTGCGCTTCACCCTGGACAACGGACCGCACAACGCTCCGGACGGCGGTCCGCGCAAGGGTCCGGACGGGGGCCCGCGCAAGGGTCCGCACGGCGGTATCGGTGGCGGAGTCGACGTCGACCGGCCGGAGGCCCGACGCGTCGTACGGGAACTGGCGGCTCTGCACGACGAGACGGGCTCCCCCCTGGCGTACGAGGCCCTGCTGCTGGCGCGAGGCGTGGTGCACCGGGACACGGAGAGCGCGCGAGCGGCCCACACGTCCGCGAGCGGGCGTGGCGACTTCCCGCTGGCTCTGGAGTGCTCCCGCGTCCTGGCGGACCTCGACACCGACCCCAAGCCCTGGCTGGCCGACATCGCACGGGGGACGGCCCGGCTGGGCATAGCGGGCCCTGCCCGCGCCCCGCTGTCCGGTACGGCTCACCGCACCGGCATGCCGGGGCCCCGCCGCCCGGTCGCCCCGGGCCTGAGTGAGCAGGACGTCCAACTGATCACGATGGTCGGTGAAGGCGCGACCAACCGTCAGATCGCCGCTCGCCTGGCGTGCAGCGAGAAGACCGTGGAACAACGCCTCACCCGGCTCTTCCAGCGCACCGGCCGCCGCTCCCGCGTCGAACTGACGACAGCCTGGCTGGACGGCGCCCTGATGCCCCGCGACGAGGGGGAGGAGGAGCGGACATAGGACCCGCCCCCGGGCCGTCCCAACCTGGGCTGTCCCAACCTGGGCGGCCTTGCCGTCGGCGGGCTGCCGAGGTCCTGAACAACCGGAATGCGCCTGCGCCTCGCCAGGCGGACTGGCAGGATCGCCGCATGCGGACCGTATACGCCCTCTTTGTCGAAATCGACGCCTATCCCGTGTCCCCCTGACCGGCTGCGTGGACGACGTGGCGGCCGCCGAGCGGTGGCTGCGGGGACAGCCTGGTGTGCGGCCCAACGTCCTGCGCCTGCGAGACGCGCGGGCCACCAGGTCCGCCCTCGTCGACGGCATCGTCAACCATCTCGGCCGCAGCGGACCGGGCGACACGGCCCTGCTGTGGTTCAGTGGGCACGGTGGCGAACGCCCCACCGACCACCCGTTCGCGTCCACCGGTCACAGCCAGGCCCTGGTGTGCCGCGACAGCCTCACAGTCTGACGGGCCGTGGCGGAGAACCTCTTCGCAGAGCTCGATGCGCGCATACTCGTCCCGAGGCAGACGCCCGGCCACCGTGCCGGCTGAGGCACCGTCACCCAATTGCAGCGCAGGAGATTTCGCCGCGGCTCGGCCCGTGCTGTCACGGGAGCCTGTCGGCTGTCGAGGCTCTGGGGCGCTCCCTGCGGGCGCTCACGTGACCACGGCGTCGACCATGTCGAGATCCGGAAGGTCCAGCGAGCAGATCCGCGCGGCCTCCTCGGCGGTCAGGCCGAAGTGTCGCAGCAGCCCGCGCGCGACCAGGTCCGAGGAGTGCGCGTCGTCGCGGTCGGGCTGTGCGTGCAGCAGGGTGCCCAGGGCCAGTTGGGCGCTGACCGTCAGCGCGAGGGCGAGATCGAGGTCCTCCACCTCGAAACGTCGGGCTTCCGCCGCGTTCTGGATGTCACGGCGTGCGCGCGGGCCCAGACCGCTGTCGGAGTGGATCACTTCGAGGCCGTGCTTCAGGAGGACCCGGCTGAGCTGCGGGTAACGGCGGTGCAGTCGGCCGGTCATGCGGAAGCTCTGGGCGTAGGCGACCGCCGGGTCGTCGATGTCCGCGGTGAGCCGGTCCATCAGGCCGCCGAACCACTCCAGTGCCTCCTCGACCGCGACGCGGAAGAGGTCTTCCTTGGTGTCGAAGTGGTTGTAGAACGTGCCGACTCCGACGTCCGCCAGCTCGGTGATCTCCAGGACCGCGACGTCGGTGCGCCCGTCGGCCAGCAGCCGCTGGGCCGCGCACACCAGCGCGTGCCGCGTCCGCGCCCGCCGCTGGTCGGCGCGGCGTCGGGGCGCGGTCTTCTCGGTCATCGCGTCCTCCAGGGCACCGGCGATCGATTCAGAACTGAAGACATCATCAACTCTTTTCCGCCCCGAGGGGCGATGCGTGTCCATCTCGTTTGCTGAATGTTTCGTCAGTTCTATTGACTGACATCACTCTCGGAAGTGACGATTCCTTCAGGAGGTGGTGACCATGGCTGCTCACCCCGGCACCCACAACGACCTGCACTCGGCTGGGCGCTGGCCGCGGTGCTCAAGGGCTGGGGGACACCTGGCCTGCTGAGCGCCTACGAACAGGAGCGCCGCTCGGTGCCCTGCGCAACCGGCGGGCCGCCGCCCGGCACGCCCTCGTACGGGCCGCCGTCATGACCGCCAACCGGTGCGAACCGTCGCCCACGGTGGGCACCGTCGTTCCCTCGGACTGGCGTTGCGACGGCGTGGCCGAGGTCCGGTTCGGAAGTACGGCCGCCGCGCTCGGCATGCCCATGCACATGCGGGAGGTCTACCTGGACGAGCAGAACGTGTTCGAGCGGGTGCTCGGGCAGGTCACCGGTCCGGGCGGCGGCCGCTGGTGGACCGACGGCCACGACGACGCCGTAGGCCACCGCACGGTTCTGCTGCTGCGCCGGCGGCGCGGAGTGGGGGGCCGGGTGTTCCGGAAGTACGTCCATGACCGCATCGGTCCCGCGCTCCACGAGGCCGGGGCGCGGGACCTGCGGACGTACACCTTTCTGCCCTGGTCGCGCTATGTGCACCCCACGCTCGGCGTCTGCCACGACACCCCGACCTTCCGCCGCTATCACGGAAGCGTCGTCATCGGAGCCGACAGCCGCGCCGCCATGGACGACCTGCTCAAGTCCGACCAGGTGGCCGGAATCGCGGCCGACCAGCAGACGGTGCTGACAGCCGTCCACGCCTACACCGTGGAGCGAAGCGTGCCGGTCGTCCGTACCCCTTGAGCCCGGGATCCTGCCGAGAACACCTCACGCAGGGCACCGCCGGCCTGCCCGTCGCCTGACCGACGCTGCTCCGCGCATGAAGTGGTCAGGCGTGCGCCCGCTTCAGACCCGGCAGCTTCTGCCGCACGAGCACGGGCAGCAGGAGGTGCCGGGGAGCCGGCCGCATCGGACAGCCGGTCGAACGGGAATCGCTACGGTGCCCATGCCCGCAGTGCCGCGTCCACCACCGCGTCCACCGTGTCGTGACCGAGCCTGACACTCATGAGAAAGCGCTGGTGGACGAGCGGCTCCTCCGGCATGCGGCACCCTTCATGTGAGACAACTTGCCTCACACGCCAGTCGCAGGGTGTCGTGGTCCCGAGGTGTCGTGCGCCAGCCGGTCGTGTGCCTCTCGGGCACGCCGGATCAGGGCGTACGAGCGGCTCGTCCGGTGCATGACCCTCGCGCCGCGCCGCGTTCCCCGCCTCCAGCGACCTCGGCTCTTGCGGGTCGATCCCGTTGAAACGGTGTCGGAGGACCGCCGCTGTGAGGGGTAACGACAGGGTCTCTCAGACCGTGCGCCGCGAACCTACCCTGGCGTCATGGACAACCGCGCCGAAACCAGTGCGTTTCTGAAGTCTCGCCGTGACAAGATCACGCCCGAGCAGGCAGGTCTGCCCGTGCACGGCCACCGCCGGGTGACCGGGCTGCGCAGGAACGAGGTCGCGACGCTCGCGGGCGTGAGCGTCGAGTACTACACGCGGCTGGAGCGCGGCAACCTCAGCGGTGTCTCCGACAACGTCCTGGACGCGCTCGCGCGGGCCCTGCGGCTCGACGACACGGAGCGCACGCACCTGTACGACCTGGCCCGGGCGGCGAACACGAGGCCCGCCCGGGTGCGGCGAAGGCCTGCCCGGCCGAGCGTGCGGCCCAGCGTGCAGCGCATAGTCGACGGGATGCCGGGCATGCCGGCGTTCGTGAAGAACCACCGCTTCGACATCCTGGTCGCCAACCCGCTCGGCCGCGCACTGTTCTCGGAGATGTACGCCGATCCGGCCTGCGGCGCGAACACACAGCGGTTCCTGTTCCTCAGTCCTGCGGCCAGGCGGTTCTACGTCGACTGGGAACGCATCGCCGAAGGTGCTGTGGGCGCGCTGCGGATCGAGGCGGGCAAGAACCCGCACGACCGGGAGCTGTCGAACCTGATCGGTGAGCTGTCGACCCGCAGCGACACCTTCCGCGTGCTGTGGGGCGCCCACGACGTGCACGTCTTCCATGACGGGACGAAGCGCCTCCGGCACCCGGTCATAGGCGAGCTGGAGCTCAACTTCGAATCGATGAACCTGCCGGACGGCTCGGGACTGGTCGTGGCGTTGTACAACGCGGCCCCCGGCTCTGCGGCCGAGGACGCCCTGAAACTGCTGGCGAGCTGGTCCGCCACGGCCGAGGCCGCGGATGCGCAGGCCGCCGAGGCGGACTCCGAGAACTGAACCGCCTTCCCGCAGTCCCCCTCCACCGCCCCGCCCTCTCCGGCCGCGACCGGCAGCAAGGTCGGGGCTTTGGCCTGCGCATATGCCGCAGGGGGTCCCTGCCATTACCCCTCACAGCGGAGACTCCCTCACCGTGTCCGTTCCCGGTTGCATGGTCGGTGCCCACTCACCCACTCATGCAAAGGAACCACCGTGAAGAAGCGCGAACTGGGAAACAGCGGCCTCGAAGTGTCCTCGATCGGGCTCGGCTGCATGGGAATGACCTTCGGCTACGGCCCGGCCGCGGACACGGGTGAGGCCATCAAACTGATCCGGGCGGCCGCCGAGCGCGGCGTGACGCTCTTCGACACGGCCGAGGCGTATGGGGAGGCGAACGAGAAGCTGGTGGGCGAGGCCCTCGCGCCGGTGCGTGACCAGGTCGTCATCGCCACCAAGTTCGGGTTCAAGGACGGCAACCCCACGGCGGGACTCGACAGCCGCCCGGAACGGATCCGGATCGTCGCCGAGCAGTCCCTCAAGCGCCTGCGGACCGACCGTATCGACCTCTTCTACCAGCACCGGGTGGACCCCGACGTGCCGATCGAGGAGGTCGCGGGCACAGTCCGGGAACTCGTCCAGGAAGGCAAGGTCAAGCACTTCGGCCTGTCCGAGGCCGGTGCGGACGTCATTCGCAGGGCGCACGCGGTGCAGCCGGTCACGGCCCTGCAGAGCGAGTACTCGCTGTGGTGGCGTGAGCCCGAGGGGATCATCCTGCCGACGCTGGAGGAACTGGGCATCGGCTTCGTGCCGTTCAGCCCGCTGGGCAAGGGGTTCCTGACCGGCGCCATCAGCCAGGACACGAAGTTCGAGGCCGACGACGTCCGCAACGTGCTGCCGCGCTTCGAGGAGGAGGCTCGCCAGGCCAACCTCGCGCTGATCGCGCTGCTGGGTGAGATCGCGGACGCCAAGCAGGCGACGCGGGCCCAGACCGCCATCGCATGGCTGCTGGCGCAGAAACCGTGGATCACCCCGATCCCGGGCACGACGAAGCTGCACCGCCTCGAAGAGAACATCGGCGCCGACGACGTGGAGCTGACGTCCGAGGACCTCAAGCGCATCGAAGAGGCCATCGCCCAGATCCAGATCAAGGGCGAGCGGTACACGGCGCAGCAGCAGAAGACCATCAACCGCTAGGACACCGGCCCCATCGGCCCTTTCCGTCATCACCCCCGCAGAAGGAGCACCACCCGTGGCACCACCCGTGTCCGAGACCCTCACCGACCTGGCCGGCAAGAACGCCCTGGTCACCGGAGCCTCCCGCGGCATCGGCCGAGCGATCGCCGAAGGGCTGGCTGCCCGCGGCGCCGCCGTCGCGGTGAACTACCACAGCAACAAGTCGGCTGCCGAGCGGGTCGTGCAGGCCGTCACCTCCGTCGGCGGGCGCGCCGTCGCCGTTCCCGGGGACGTGTCCGACCCGGACAGCATCCCCCGCATCTTCGACACGGCCGAGACCGAACTCGGCCCGTTGGACATCGTGGTGTCCAACGCGGCGATCGTGATCAACAAGCCCATCACCGAGTACACGCTCGCCGACTACCAGGCCACCTTCGACACCAACACCCGGGGCGCGTTTCTGGTGCTGCAGCAGGCCGCCACCCGGGTGCGGGACAACGGGCGGATCATCGCGATCTCCTCCGGCGGCACCCGACTGCTGTTGACGGGCACCACCCTCTATCTGGGGTCCAAGGGCGCACTGGAGCAGTTCGTGCGCGGTGTCGCCATGGACTCGGGCCACCGCGGCATCACCGTCAACACCGTCTCACCCGGGTTCACCAACACCGACCTGCTCACCGACGACTTCCGCGCCACCGCCGCCGACATGTCCCCCCTCGGCCGCGTCGGCGAACCCGAAGAGGTCGCCGCAGTCGTCACCTTTCTCGCCTCGCCCGCCGCGTCCTGGGTCACCGCCCAGAACATCGGCGCCGGCGGCGGCGTCATGTAACCCCACACCCTTTGGCGGGCACGGCGCCGGTCCGCGGCGCGCTCGTCATCCTCACCGCCTGGGCCACCGCCGCGGCAGCGCTTACCTGGGGATGCCGTGGGGACCGGCGCGGGTACGCGGTGCGGTCGTTGCTCCGAGGCGGAGGTCTGCGTCGCTGAAGTCGCAGAACTTGAACCGGCACCCGTCCAGGGTGGCGTGGTCATGTGCGCCGGCGTGTCAGCCGGGTCGGTGGCCGTCGCCCGGATTTCCGGCAGTTCGCCGCCCACCTCCTGCGGCGCGGTGGCGCCATGGCCCCGGCTGGGTGCCCCGTCGTCGGGCCGGGACTCAAGGCTCCACTGCGCCGCATTGGGTGGGCGGATGATGACGGTCGCCGGGGCGTACCGGTGGTGGGTACCTGCGGTTGCCGGTGTCAGAAGGTGACTGTCTGGCCCTCACGTTGGGCTTGTCGTGCGGTGTAGGAGACGCCGTGGACTTTGAGGCCGTCGGGGTCGAGGAGGGTGATGGTGCCCCCTCGGTTGCCGAGGTGGAATCCGTTGCCGGCCGGGACGGTGAGCGTGGTGCCGGGCTGGAGCTGGCCGGCGGGCAGAGGCAGGGTCTGCAGGTTCTGGTCGGCGAGGTGCCATCCCTGGAGGTTGACCGGGGCGGGCGAGGCGTTGAGTACGGTGATGGTCTCGGCCTCGGGCGCAGGGCCGAGGGGGTTGACCATTGCGGCCATGATCCGCACCGGTTCCTCCTGGTCGCCGGGGCGGGGTGGTGCGGTGTCGATGGGGTGACCGGTGGTGTCGTCGGTGTGCCAGGCCTGGGACTGGAAGGCCAGGAAGACGGCGACCCAGCGGTCTTCGGCGGGCAGGTGCAGCAGCAGGGCTCCGTCCTGCCAGACTCCGTTGTCGGAGCGGAAGCGCCCGGTGCTGCCCTGGTTCATGTGGATGTCGTGGACGCCGTTGCCGGGCCGGAACCCGAACACCTTGTCGGCCTTGTCCGTCTCGGGACCCCACCGTTCCCCGAAGGCGTAGACCGCGGCGGTGGGATCGGCGATGGTCCGCTGCACGTAGTGGTCGAGCAGATCGGCGAGGTCGTTGTCGGCGCCCGGAAGGTCGGGCGGGAGCGTCCGCATCGAGGCGGGGTCGAAGAGGTTGCCGCGGATGAAGTCCAGGCTGGCGGTACCCGGCTGCGACGGCATGGCGGTCCATCCGCTGCCGGCGGGTGGAAGCAGCTCCGTCACGGGGTGGCGGAAGTTGTCGTCGGCCAGGTACAGCAGCTCCGAGGGGGCCTGCTGGGACTCGACGTTGACCGCGGCCCGGTAGTGGGTGCCGGCGTCGTCGGCGAGGTGGATCTGGTAGTGCGGGGTGTCACTGGATCCCTCCCGGCGCCGGTCGACGGCGCGGGCGGCCAGCACACCGTAGTTCTTCAAAGGCATGGCTCATCTCCGAATGCTGTGGGAACGGCACGGCCGGGGTGGTCGTGCCGATGGGAAAGACCGGGTGCAGGAAGTTGTCCGCCGCGGTGGCGGAGCAGTGGTCGGGTGTCGACCGACCGGTGCCGGCCCCGTCCTGGTCGGGGGCGGACAAGGGGCTGGTTGCCCTGGCAGCTTGTCGTGGAACCGGCGATTTCCGGCCTCTTGCTCCGGGCGTATCGGCCCATGGGCGCGGGCTGTTTCAGGGGTAGCGGAGGGCGGCGAGGACGGGGGCGTGGTCGGAGGCGGGCTTGTCCCGGCGCTCGGTGGGATCGGCGTCGACGGACGGCAGGGGGTGTTCGGCACCGGTGAAGACCTGCTCGACGCGGGCCAGGAGGGCGTGGCTGACCAGGATGTGGTCGATGAGTTCCGGTTGGCCGGCGTGGACGCGGGAGTGTCGCTGGTCCTCGGGGATGGTCGGGGCGAGGTTCCAGAGCCGGGCCGCGTCGCCATGGTCGGGGCGATCGAAGCCGGAGGCACCGATCTGCGAGCCGGTCGGGCCGAGGAGGATCTGGGTGGTGGCCGCCGCCGGCTCGTCATTGAGGTCGCCGAGCACGGCGACGTCACGGGCCTCGCCGTCACCGGCCAGGAGTTGGTCGGCCAGGGCGCGGACCGTGACGGCTTCGGCGCCGCGTCGGAACAGGGCGTACGCGGCGTAGCGGGCGCGTTCGCCCTCGTCGCGGGGGTTGAAGCGGCCGTCGGGGAAGGACAGCAGCTTGGATTTGAGGTGGCACACCACGACATCGAGGGGGTGCCCGGGAGCGGGTTCGAGGCGTACGGCGAGGGCGCCGCGGCCCATCCTGGCGGTCGGCTCGTTGTGGTCGTCGGCTTGGACCGGGGTCAGTGAAGAGGGGAAGTCGGTGACGTCGGCCAGTGTGGTGAGCGGCAGTCGGCTGAGGAAGCCCACTCGGATGCCGCGTCCGTCCGGATGCGCGGACAAGGCCGTGTGCCACTGGCCATCGAGGGTGTCGGTCAGATCGGCCAGGGCCTGCGGGTCCCCGACCTCCTGGACCCCGAGCAGGTCGGGCTCGAGCCGGGTGATCGTACCGGCCAGGGCCTTGAGCTTCGCCGCGTACGCGTCCTCGTCCTTGGGGCCGAAGCGGCCGCCCGGCCGGTAGAGGTTCTCCAGATTCCAGGTGCCGATGATCGCCATTTCCTGCCCTCCCGGCTCACGGAGGAAGCCCTTGCCGACCGCCATCCACTCCTGGCGTTATCCCCGGCCCAGCCCCGGTCGGCCGGACATCGCCTGATGTTCACCCGCCTGGCGTGCGCTGCGCCGACCCGGAGTTCAGCGCAGCGCAGGACGAACTGGTCGACCGCGTACTCCGGGAAGGCGAATGGACGACGTCGCTCGTCGGCCGAACCGGTGACGCAGGGTGCGAGGCAGCGGCATCGTGGAAAAGCAGCACCATGGGAGAGACTTCAATGGCCATGGCCACGGCCGCGGAAATCAAGATCAGCTTTTCCGGGGACGAGGCCCGCGATGCGTCCGCTGCGCTCGAGCTCCAGAGCGGCGAGGGCAGCAGTCGCACCATCTACTTCTGGGACAGCCCGAGGAAGGGCAGCGAGGGCATCTCGCTGCCCTTCCTCGACCGCGGAGTCATCTTCCGCCTGCGTCTGGACGACCGGGACCACGGATCCAAGCTCGAAACCGAGGTGACCGTCAAGCTGCGGCCCTGCCCACCGCTACCGCCCGCTTGGCAGAAGAATCTCGAAGTCGAGGACGAGGACTGGAAGTTCACGATCGAGGAGGACCGGACGGGTCCCGCCTTCACACCCGTGCCGGCCGCGTCGTTGCAGGCCGAGCGGAAGGTCGAAGCGCAGCTCGTCGAGTCGGTGCTCGGGGCGGAGCGCGGGGCACTGGACCAGCTCTTCATCGAGCCGCACCGCCGCCTCCTGAAGGACGTCGTCGGGTTGGCGGGGGACGACCTCAAGGATCTGAGGGCGCTCGGCCCGGTGCGCGCCGTCAAGTGGAAGCCTGGCTGGGAAGCCCTCCCCGGCCCCGTGGTCATCGAGGAGTGGACCACCAAGAACCTGCGCTTCCTCGAGGTCTCGGTGCGGACCAGCATGGCCGACGCGACCAAGACCCAGAAGCTGCTCGAGCAGGCCCTGCGCAAGCGCAACGTAGAGCCGCCGCCGGTCGGCGAGAGCAAGACCAAGGCCGTGATGACCGCCCTCGCCCACGATCTGGCGCTCTGACGGCACCGCGCCGGGATCTCGGTGGCGATCTCATTGATTGCCACCTGGGGCCCCTCACCTCACGCTTGCCCGGATCACCGGCCTGTTCACTGTGAACCACTCACATCACGCCTACGTCCTGCGCGGTGACTGGCGAAGCTTCAGGACGTGCTCGTCACAGTGCACGATCTCCAACTCGCGCTCCGGACGGCCGCTCTCGGAGACAGCAACGGTCGGACGACCGCCCTCAACTGGCTCCCACCGGCCGACGACCGTGTTCTGAGCGTCACCACGCCCGACGGGACGGTCGATGAATGTGCCGTCCGAAGCGAACTCCATACCGCCCCGTCCACGCGCGGGCGGGAAAGGGTAGTCGGACGGCCGGTACACCGTCACTCCCTCGCTGTCCTCCTCGAAAGAGTGCATCCAGCGTTGGAACAGGCCGGCGGGAAGCTCACCCATGATCGACCACCTCTATTGGCATTCGTTATTGATATCAATTAGTCGAATTGCCTGGCTTATTCATGTATGCCTACACTTTTTATTGTATGGGCTCATGGGCAGTGTGCGATGTCCGCCACCAAGGCCCGTGACTGCCATCTCCGACGACCCGATCCGAGGAGGCTCACCATGCCCGGAACCCCGTCATCCTCCCGCGCGACCTCTGCCGATTACAGCCGCTGGTGCGGTGCGATGGAGGTCCATCGCAGGCTCCTGGACCAGAACCCCGAGTACGCCGGCAACCGCTCGCTGGTCGAGAACATCGCGGCCGAGTACGAAGCGGGGGAGAGGACAGCCAGACGAGGTGTGACCGACATTCCGGTCGTCGTGCACGTGGTGCACAACACTCCCGAACAGGACATCGGCGACGCGCAGATCAGCAGCCAGATCGACGTCCTCAACCAAGACTTCCGCATGAAGAATCCCGACGTCGTCCGCGTGCCCGCGGTGTGGCAGTCGATAGCCGCCGACGCCCGGATCGAGTTCCATCTCGCGACCCGGGACCCGCTCGGCCGTCCCACGAACGGCATCACCCGCACCCCGACCCCGCTCCGGGACTTCGACACGGACGACGCGGTCAAGTTCTCGCTGGGCGGCGGCCAGGATGCCTGGCCGTCGGACAGCTACCTCAACATCTGGGTCTGCCAGCTACGCAGCGGTCTGCTCGGCTATGCCCAGTTCCCGGGCGGCGCCGCCGCCACGGATGGTGTCGTCGTCACCCACACCGGTTTCGGCACCAACGGCACCGCCGCCGCACCGTTCAACGGGGGCCGCACGGCCACGCACGAGATCGGCCACTGGCTCAACCTTCGGCACATCTGGGGCGACGACGGCGAGGGCTGCACAGGCGACGACTTCGTCGCCGACACTCCCAACCAGGGCGGACCCAACACCGGCGTTCCCAGCTACCCGACGACTTCATGCGGCAACGCGCCGAACGGGGACATGTTCATGAACTACATGGACTACACCGACGACGTGGCCATGTTCATGTTCACAGCGGGCCAGGTGGCCCGGATGGACGCCATCCTCGACAACGCCCGTCTGCCCCTCTCGGGCCAAGCGGTCCGCGCCTAGAGACTCCGGGCACACGCAGGTTCAGACATGACAGCGACGGGCAGTTCCTCGCGGGACCTGCCCGTCGCCGTCATGTCGTGTCATGTCAGGTCGTCGTCTCTCCGGCCGTGTGCCACGGTACGAAGGCGTTCGTCAGCCCCGTGAGAGCTGTACGCAGCTCCGGGTGGTGGCGCAGCAGCACGGTGACCATGCTGTTGTCGTCGATCCAGGCCATACCGGCCTTGGAGTACACCTCGGGGGTGTAGTACTCGGTGAAGAAGCGGTCGCTGTTCAGCCGGCGCGAGGCCATCAGGACGAAGATGCGGAACGCCGTGTCGCTGAAGGCGAATCCGGCAGGCAGCTTCTCCGCGTACAGCCCGACCGTCAGGTCGACCTTCTCGATGTCGTCGTCGTAGAGCGACTGGATCTGCTCGGCCCACGCCCGGTTCTCCGTCAGCTCCAGGAAGTTCGCCGCGGGCTTCAGCCGCAGCAGGCGCCGGAACTCGTTGTAGCGGGGGACGCCCAGCTCCCGGGAGCGCAGGATGTCGGTGGCGGCGAGGTCCTGGAGCTGCCCGTCGGGGCGCTCGAACTCCTGCAGGAACCTGGGGAAGTTGTGCAGGGTGACCAGTCCGGGGTGGAGCGTGCCGAAGCTGTAGAGCAGATCGCCCATCCCGGTGGTCTCCAGGACCTTCAGCGCTCCGGGGCCCGAGATGTCGCGGAGGGTGCAGTGGCGCAGGCTCGTGTCGTCGGCGGCGGCGCGCAGATGCCACTCGTCGCGGATGAGCGGGTGCATGCGGTAGACGGCCACGAACTCCTCGGTGAGGGAGTACGGGACGCCGTAGTGGTCCGTCTCGCCGCCGGGGATGCCGCTGACGATCTCACTGTCGCTGATCCGGCCGAAGAGGTCGTGGACGCGCTCGCCCGCGAGGCCCCACCAGTTGGCGCGCAGTGCCTTGACGGTGGTGGGATGGCTGATCACGGCCGGAGTCCACTCCACGGTGTGGATCTTGGCGAGGAGCGCGGCGTTGACGAGTCGGGCGCGCTGGAAGAGTTCCTCGTCGTTCCAGGACGGGTACGCGCCGTGCAGATGGTCGCAGATCGCGTTGTGCTCCCGGGCGAACAGGTCGTGCATCATGGCGAGGCCCAGCCAGAAGCCGGGGGTGTGCGACGGGTCCCGGGAGGGGTCCGAGGGGATCGGGGACTGCTCGTCGTCCCACAGATGCAGCTTGCCCAGCTCGCCGGCGCGCATCAGACGCTGCTCGGTCTCGTTCGCCCCGTAGATCTGCGAGGCGTCCCACCAGTGGGAGGACACGTTGACACGGGTGTCGGGCGTCCCTTCGGGCGCCTGCGGGTCACGGGTCGGGTCCTCCGGTGTCCGCATGATCCGCATGGGGTGTTCCGGCCACGGGTCGTCGTCCATGAGGGGTATTTCCCAGGGCCGTTCCGTGGGGCTGGTCCCGTGGCTGAACCAGTCGCGGACCATGAACTGGAGCCAGGCGGCGACCAGGGAGTTGACCGATTCGGCGGGGGTCAGCTCGTCGCGGGTGAGCACGGCGCGGCTGACCTCGCGCGGGCTCGGCGCGGACAGGACGTCCTCGGGGGCGGCCGGTGCGATCCGGTCCAGCGGGATGTTCCGGCCGAAGCGGGTGCCCGCCATGCCCATGCGAGGCTCGTCGAGGTCGTTGTGGCTGCCGTCGGCGGTCCGGTTGACCTTGTGGGTCCCGGAGGGGGGCGCGGGATCGGGCAGGTTCACCGAGGGCAGCCTGCCGGTGTCGTGGAGGTTCTCCTGCCGGAGCTTGACGCGCAGTCCGAGAAGCGTCAGCAGGCCCGGCAGCACGGGCAGTCTGTCCCAGCCGACGCGCCGGTCCACGTACTGGGCACCGGCGGTGACGAGCCGCCAGAACAGGGACGTACGGTATCCGGCCGCGGAACCTCGTGCCTCGCGTGGTTGCTTCCTCATCGCGGTCCTCCTTGGACGGTTGCGGGGAGCACGTCGCTCGCCTGCAGCTGCCACAGCCCTTTCAGGGCATGGGTCTGCGCCCGCCAGTCGTTCGGGTCGACGAGGGCGGTCGGCAGCCGGCCGTCGAATCCGTGGCGTGCGTGGTTGCGGCCGGCGGCGAGGTCGGCCGCCGGCGGTCCGCCTCCCGCCCCGGCGCCGACGACGATGTGGTCGAAATCCGTCTCGGTCGGGGGAACGGCACTGGGCCCTCCCGTCACTTCGGCTTCCCCTTCGCCGAGTTGGCGAGCGAGGTGGCGGCCAGGACCGTGTTGGCGGCCGAGATGAGGATGGTCAGCGCCGCGGTGCGCGGTGGAAGCCGGCCGCTCAGACCCAGGGCGGCCGCCGTCGCGGTGTCACTGCCGTGGATCAGGACACCGTCGCGCAGTTCCTCCCGCAACCGCTCGTCGCGGTTGGTCAGCAGATCGAGGCCGAGCAGGATCGTACGGATCCCGAAGAGCCGGAAGGCGTACACCGCCGCCGGACTGGGCGGCTCACGATCGGGGTCGAGGCGCCGGATGAGCAGGTCGGGAGCGAGCAGTCCGGCGGCCCCGTTGAAGAGTCGGATGCCGGCGAGTGCGTAGACCGAGACAGCACGAGGGTCGGCTTTCCGGGTGGCCATCATGGCTCCTGACAATGCGGTGATTCTTGCGGTGACGGGAACTACCGCCGAACCCCCCGGCGAGGGAGAAAAACACCCAGGAAACGCTCTGATTGCAACATTATGGGAACCGTGGCTCCCCTGCACCTTGAGCCGGTGATGCTTGCGTCGCTCGCCCGCCCGATGGGTTCACCGCGGTCTGTTCGGTAGGTGAATCCCGCTGCGCACGGAGACGCTGCACTTGGGGGCGGGGCCGGCTCAGGTGAGGAGTTTCGCGAGCCGGGCCATCTCGGTGGGCGGGTCGATCACCGGCTGGATGAGGAGTTCGTCGACGCCGGCCTGTTCCAGGGTGGTGATGCGGGCGAGGAGGTCGTCGCGGGTGCCGACCAGGGCCAGGGTGTTCATCAGCGAGGGCAGTACCAGGTCCCGGTCCTGCGGTGCGATGCGTCCGAGGTAGTTGGGGTAGAGCTTGGTGTGCCGGTCCGGCGCGGTGGCGGTGGTGCCGCGCCGGTCGAGGAGCCGCCGCACCGCCTCGCGTTCCTCGGGGCCGAGTTGCTCGGCGAAGGCGGGCGTGTCGGCGGCTGTGTCGGCGGCGAAGGCCAGCAGCGACAGGACGAGGTGGCCCGTCGCGTCCCGAGCCGCGTCGCCGTGGGGGTCCTCGTCCTCGTCGAGCAGGTGGAGCGAGGTGACCACGTAGGAGTTTGCCCGGGAGCCCGTGTGCGCGTCGGGGTCGAGGGGTGTGTCCTGGGCGGCGTGGCGGCGGGTGTCGTGCAGCGCGTGCCAGGCGGTGGGGTCCAGCAGGCCGAAGGAGATGAGGCCGGTGCCGCGGCGGCCGGCGACGGCGGCGGCCTTCGGTCCGAGCAGCGCGGCCACGACGAACTCGATCGGGTCGGCGGTGTTCACATGCGCCCCCGCGTGCAGGAACCGGATCTCGCGGACCCGGTCGCCCTCGCGGTACTCGGTCGAACGTCCGGCGCACAGGTCCTGCAGTGCGACGGTGAAGTTCTCCAGCCTGGCCGCCGTGGTCGGCCGCATGCCCAGGGTGCGCCGGGCGGTGTTTCCGGTGCCGACTCCGCAGATGATCCGGCCCGGTGCCAGGGCGTTGAGGCTGGCGAGCCCGCTCGCGGTGGCCGGGGCCGAGCGCAGCGCCGGCGAGGTCACGCCGATGCCGAGCCTGATGCGGCTGGTGGCCTTCGCACACAGGCTCAAGGCGACGAAGGGGTCGCCGTGGACCATGGGGGTGTCGTTGACCCAGAAGCTGTGCAAGCCCAACTCCTCGGCCTGCACGGCGAGATCCTCCACACCGGGCTGCGCGGCGACGACGACGCCTGCACGCATCAAGACCTCCGAGGTGTGAGGGCCGAATCGAACCTGCCCAGCATGGCAGGTCCCGGCCCGCAGGGCCGTTGCGGAGTTGCGGAATTGAGTGATCTTGTGGCGGGGCGGGGCGGGGCGGGGCGGGGCGGGGCGGGGCGGCCGTGCCGGACGTGGGGGCGGGACGTGACCTCGTCGTCGGCCATGTGCTGCATCGCCTTGTGGGCGGACCGATCGCTCAGGTCTCGTCGGCTGCAGGGACCGCGGGCTGCTGATCGTGGGTGGCCGCCCAGGTCGCCAGCAGGCGCAGGCCGTCCTCGGAGGCGGTGCCGGGTTCGGCGCCGAAGGCGAGGAGGGTCAGGTCCTCGTCGGCGACGAGTGCCATCGCCTCGAAGGTGAGGTGGAGGGTGCCGACGGCGGGGTGGTGGAGGTGTTTGAAGCCGGTGGTGTGCCGGCGAACGTCGTGGCGGGCCCAGCGGGCGCGGAAGTCCGTACTGCGGGTGGACAGTTCGCCGATCAGGGCGGTCAGATCCGGGTCGAAGGGGTTCCGGCCGGCGTGGGCGTGCAGCAGGGCCACGGCGTCGTCCGCGGCGTGGTCCCAGTTGTCCCAGAAGTCGTGGGAGCGGGCGTCGAGGTAGATGAACCGGGCGTGGTTGGGCGGGTGCGTCGTGGTGTCGTGGAGCGGTGCGAACAGGGCGCGGCCGAGTGCGTTGGTCGCCAGGACGTCGGTGCGGCCGTTGATGACGGCTGCCGGGGTGTCGGTCATCGAGTCGAGGAGACGTTGGACGTTGGGGCGCACGCCCTGCGGGGCCCTGGTGGGTCTGCGGCGGCGTGGACTCGTTCCGGCGGCGCGGGCCAGGTCGTGGAGGTGGGCCCGCTCGGCGTCGTCCAGGCGCAGGGCGCGGGCCAGCGCGTCCAGGACGGTGTCGGACACCCCGGTGAGGTTGCCCCGTTCCAGGCGGGCGTAGTACTCGACGCTGACCCCGGCGAGCTGCGCGGCCTCCGCGCGGCGCAGCCCGGGGACCCGGCGGGTGCCGTAGCTGGGCAGTCCTGCCTGGTCGGGAGTGATCCTGGCCCGGCGGGAGGTCAGGAACTCGCGGATCTCGCTGCGGTGGTCCATGCCTTCCAGGCTAGGCAGCCGCAGGGCCTGGTGGGGTGCCCTGTCATGACACCTCTCAGCGGTGACTCCCTCGTTCGGCGATGCGGCGGTTGCATGGTCGTCGGCCTGCGCGCAGAGCTTGGTTCGAACCGGCTCTGCGGGCTTTCCCCTCGATCGGGGGAGCGGCGGCCTCGCGGCCGTTCTCCCGGCCGGATCAGCGAAAGGCATCACCGTGCAGAACGTCACCTTCACCAACGCGGGCGTCACCATGGCCGGGAACCTCCACCTCCCGGACGGCTTCTCCGAGGACCGGTCCTACCCGGCGATCGTCTCCGTCCACCCCGGTGGCGGCGTCAAGGAGCAGACGGCCGGCCTCTATGCCGCCAAGCTCGCCCGCGAGGGCTTCGTCACGCTCGCCTTCGACGCCTCGCACCAGGGCGCGAGCGGCGGAACGCCCCGCCACCTCGAAGACCCCGCCTCCCGGGTCGAGGACGTACGGGCGGCCGTGGACCACCTGTCCACGCTCGGTTACGTCGACGCCGACCGCATCGGAGTGCTGGGTATCTGCGCCGGCGCCGGGTACGCCGTCAACGCCACGATGACCGATCGCCGTGTCAAGGCCGTCGGCGCCATCAGCCCGATCGACATCGGCGCCGCCTACCGCCTGGGCTGGGACGGCTCCGAGCCCGTCGCCGACCAGCTCGCGACCCTCGACGCGGTCGCGCAGCAGCGGGCCGCCGAGGCCCGGGGCGCCGACGCAGCCGTTGTGCCGTACGTGCCCGAGACCGTGGACGAGACCACCGTCCCCGACATGGCCGAGGCCCACGACTACTACCGCACACCCCGCGCCCAGCACCCGAACGCCGACAACCGCATGCTCTTCACCAGCATCGCGAACATCTACGCCTTCGACGCGTTCCACCAGGTCGAGACCCTGCTGACCCGGCCACTCCTCATGGTCGCGGGCAGCGAGGCGGGCTCCCTGTGGCAGGCCGAGCAACTGCTGCCCCGGGTGAACAGCCCCAAGGAGCTGGCCGTCGTCGACGGCGCCGGACACGTCTCCCTCTACGACGTCCCCGAGTACGTCGACCAGGTGACGGCCCATCTGACGCCGTTCTTCACGAAGTACCTCTGAGTCCCGGTCATCGCCTGCGGCGGGCCGGTGGCAGGGGCACCGGGGCGACTCCTTCGACGACGGTGTTGCTGATGGTGCCGATGCCCTCGACCGTCATGGTGACGGTGTCGCCGGGGGCCAGCGGCGGGGGTTCGAAGATGCCGCCGCGGCCCCAGAGTTCGGCCAGGCAGCCGCCGTTGCCGCAGGTGCCGGAGCCCAGGACGTCACCGGGGCGGATCCAGGTGCCGCGGGAGGCGTACGCCGTCATCTCCTCGAACGTCCAGGCCATGTCGGCCAGTCGGTCCCGGCCGACCTCCTCGCCGTTGACCTGGACGGTCAGGGTGAGGTCGAGGAAGCCCGCCGGGTCGCGGTGGGGTTCCAGTTCGTCGGCGGTGACGAGCCAGGGGCCGAGGGTGGTGGCGGTGTCCTTGCCCTTGGCGGGGCCGAGTTTCACCTTCATCTCGCGGCCTTGCAGGTCGCGGGCGGACCAGTCGTTGAGGATCGTGTAGCCGAGGATGTGTTCGCGTGCCTGTTCGGGGGTCAGGTCCCGGCCGGCCTTGCCGATGACGGCGGCCACCTCGAGTTCGAAGTCGAAGCGGAGGCAGCCCGGCGGCAGGGGCACGTCGTCGTGGGCGCCGATCATCGCGTACGGGTTGGTGAAGTAGAACGCGGGCGCGGCGTACCACTCCTCGGGGACGGTGTCGCCGTATCCCCGGGCGACGCCTTCGACATGGCTCTCGAAGGTCATGTAGTCGCGTACGGTCGGCGGTTGCAGCGGCGGCAGCAGCCGTACGTCGGCCAGGGGCAGCGGCAGAGTGCCGGTCAGGGCGCGTGCGCCCGCCGTCCGCAGAGGCTGCTCGCCCTCCTCGATCAGGTCCAGCAGCTCGACGGGGTGTTCGAACGGGTGGACATGGTCGTCGGCGACGGCTCCCGACTGCCGTATCCCGTCGTGGAAGAAGGTCGCGAACTTCACTTCGCGCTCCTCTCCGCCTCGGCCGGCCGCGTGCCACCGGGCCGGAAGCCGATGAAGACGGCGGCGATCACGGCGGCGGCCGCACAGGCGACGGCCGTGAGGATCAGTCCGTTGTTGTAGCCGTGGGCCAGGGCGTCCGTGGTGTATGGGGCGAGCTTGGCGCCGAGCGGGCCGAGGTCGGCGGTGTGCAGGGCGATCGGGCCGCCCTCGTGCAGGACGGCGGAGGCGATGCCGTGCTCCTTGGGAGTGAGGCCCAAGTCGGCGAGGCTGCCGGTGAGTTGACTCGACGCCAGGCCGAGGGCGACGGCGCCGACGACCGCCGGGCCGAGGGTCTGACCGAGGTCGCGGACCAGGCTGGTGGTGGCGCTGGCCATGCCGGTCAGGGCGGGCGGCACGACGTTGACGGCGGCGGCGGTGATGGCGGCGACGACCAGACCGAAGCCGACGCCGTTGAGCACCAGCGGCCCGAGCAGGGGCACCAGGCCGGTCTCGTCGATCGGCACCGCCCGCAGCCACAGTTGGGCGACAGCCAGCGAGACGAACCCGGCGACCAGCATGGGGCCGGGTCCGACGCGGTGCAGCAGACGGACCAGCAGCGGCCAGATGAACGGGGTGATGCCCTGGACGACCAGGAAGGGCACCGCGGCCCGGAAGGGGCTCTGGTGCTGGATGACGCCGAGGCGGATGCTCAGGTCGTACGCGCCGCCGAGGAAGCCGAACATGCCGATCACCGCCATCGCGGCCGACGCGGCGAAGGCCGGAATACGGAACAGCTCCAGGCGCAGCATCGGAGCCGCGCTGCGGTTCTCCACCAGCACGAACGCGACGAGGAACACAGCGAAGGCGACGAAGCACGCGACGACGGGTGCCGAGCCCCAGCCGTCGGAGGGGCCCTGGATGATGCCGTACAGCAGAGCGAGCATGGCCACGGCGATGGCGATCTGCCCCGGCCGGTCCAGCGAGCGGCCCTCGGGGGCGCTGGACTCGGCGGCCAGCAGCCAGGCGCCCACCGCGGTGAGCACGGCGAGCACTCCGGTCACGCCGAACGCCCACTGGAAGGAGGCGTGCTCGACGATGCCGCCGGACATCAGCGGGGCGATCAGGGCGCCCAGCGACAGGGCCGTGGTCCAGGAGGCCAGGCCCTTGGCGCGCGCGGCCGGTGTCGGCGTGCCGGCGATGACCATCGCCAGGGAGGCGGGGAAGAGCGCGGCGGCTCCGACACCGGAGATCGCCTGGCCGGTGATCAGCTGGGCCGCCGAGTCGGAGGTGGCCGACACCAGATAGCCGACGGCGGACAGCAGCGCCGCGCCGACCACCAGCTTCTTACGGCCGTACAGGTCGCCCACGACGCCGAAGGTCAGTGCGAGGACGGCGGCGGGCACCAGGAAGGCATCGCTGATCCAGGTCAGTTCCCCGCCGGACGTCTGAAGCGTGCGCTGCATGACGCCGTTGATCGCGGCGGGCAGGACAAGGCCGATCTGGGCCAGGCAGACGGCCAGACAGCCGGCGATGATCGTCCCGGTGTGGCGGGCTGTGGCGGCCGTATCGGCCGTGGCTTCACCGGACGACGGGGCGGCGGCGGGTGGGTCGTAGGCGGGAGTGGAGACCATGTCTTCTCCTTGCGGGGTCAGGGCAGGCGGGGGGCGTCGTCAGACGTGGGGGCAGAGCTCGGCCATGCAGCCGAACAGGCCGGGACCGTCGAGCGGGGGCAGTGCGGGGTCGAGCTCCCGGTAGACGGTGTGGACGTTGACGGCGAGGCGTTCGCTCTCGTCCAGGTCGGCGAAGCGGCCGAGGCGGATGTCGCGGGCCGCGTCCAGGGCCGGCATTCCGGCGGTGAAGCGGGCGGTGGCCTGCTCATGGACGTATTCGAGGTAGTCGCGGACCTCGCGGACCGTCCGCTTGGTGGTGACGGGGCCGTGGCCGGGCACGACGATGTCCGCGTCGAGGCCCAGCAGCAGATCGCAGGCGGCGAGCCAGCGGCTGAAGGGGCCGTGCCAGACGACCGGTGCCGCCCCGGCGAAGACGATGTCGCCGGTGTAGACGGTCCGGGCCCGCGGCACGTGCACGATCGTGTCCCCGGCGCTGTGCGCGGGACCCACGTCGATGAGGCGGACCTCGGTGCCGCCGATGTCCAGCACGGTCTCGCCGTCGAAGATCCGGTTCGGGAGGACGGGTTCGATGCCGGTGTGGTCGAAGCGGCCGAAGATCCGGCGCGCGAAGTGCCCGGCGGATGTGTCCATGCCGGTCAGCGCCCGCATCTCGGCCGGACCCACCTGACGCATGTCCGCCACGGACCCGCGGGCCGCGATGATCTCGGCGTGGGCCACGAGCTGGTTGCCGAACCAGTGGTCGCCGTTGCCGTGGGTGTTGACCACGGTGGTGATCGGCGCGACGGCGGTCAGCGGCGTCAGCGCGTCGAGCATGGTCCTGGTCAGCCGCAGGTCGTAGAGGGTGTCGACGAGCACCGACTCGCCCCGGCCGGTGATCAGCCCGGCGTTGCTCATGCCCCATCCGGCATCGCCCGCGATCCAGGCGTGACAGCCGTGTCCGAGCTCGACACGGCCTGTCCGGGATGCCACGGAAGCCACGTTGCCTCCTGTCTCGTCCCGCACAGATAGCGAGACCTGGGTACATATCTGGACTGGAGTCCATCAATGGCCGACAATCTAAGAAGATGGTGCGGCGGCGTCAATACCCCGGCAGCCCTGTGCTGTACTGGCGGCCATGAAGAGCCCGGAGACAGGAGCCGAAACCGTGCCCGCAGCGCCGCCCGCCGGACGCCGGGAACGCAAGCGACAGCAGGTGCGCGACCAGCTCTACGCCGCGGCGCTGCACCTGTTCGTCAGCCAGGGGTACGAGGCGACGACCATGGACCAGATCGCCGAAACCGCCGACGTCGCCCGGGCCACCGTCTTCAACCACTTCTCGCAGAAGGTCGGATTCCTCGAGGAATGGGGAGTGCGCCGCCGCTCCCGCGTCAACGAGATCCTCGGCTCCCAGCGCGCCGAGGACCTGCCGGTCGGCGACCGCCTGCGCCGTTACCTGAAGGAGATGGGCGACCTCAACGTCGCATCCCGTGCCGAGACCACCGTCCTGATGGACGCCTCCGCGCGGTACGGGGGCCTCCTCCAGGACCCGTCCCTGGAGATCGAACTCGCCAGGATCGTCGAAGAAGGGCAGCGGCGCGGGGAGATCAGGGCGGACGTCGACTGCGAGCAGGCCGGACAACTGCTGGCCGCCTGCTACTTCACGACGATCCTGCGCTGGATCCGAACGGAGCCGGCCCCCTTCGACCTCCACCAGCGACTCGCCGGCGCGCTCGGCATCATCCTGCCGGGCCTCCTCGACGGCGAAGCGGTCTGACGCGGCACACCATCGTCTCGTCGATCACGTCCAGGACCAGGTGTCTCGGCGGCCCGGCCGGACATCGCGTCCACGCGAAAGAACTGCGCGCCGGCGCGAAAGACGGCATTGCCGTGACCTTGGCAGAGTCCTGCACAGGTTCACCGAGCCTTGAGACCGCACCGCACCGCACACCACACCCCGGCCGCCCGTTCGGCAGCCGAGTCCCGGGCGAGCATTGAAGGATCCACATGACGTCCACCCCGCAGGTACAGACCGTCCGCGGCCCTGTGGCAGCAGATGGCCTCGGTACCGTGCTGATGCACGAGCACGTCTTCGTACTCAGCGAGGAACTACGGCAGAGCCTGCCGGAGACCTGGGACGAGCAGGAGCGCATCAGCGACGCCGTCACCCGGCTGAAGGCCCTTGCCGCGACCGGCGTCACCACGATCGTCGACCCCACCGTCATCGGACTCGGACGCAACGTCGCGCGAGTGGCCCTGGTGAACGAACAGGTCGACCTCAACATCGTGGCGGCCACCGGGCTCTACACGCTGGCCGACATCCCTGACTACTTCCGCTACCACGGGCCGGGGACGCTGCTCGGCGGCCCCGAGGCCATGGCCGACCTGTTCGTCCGTGAACTCACCCAGGGCATCGCGGACACCGGCATCAGGGCCGCGTTCCTGAAATGCGCGATCGAGGACGAACTCACCCCGGGCGTCGAGCGGGTGATGCGAGCGGTGGCTCAGGCACATCTGCGCACCGGTGCTCCGATCACGGTGCACACCAGCGCACGCTCCCGTACGGGACTCGTCGCGCAGAACGTGCTGCGCAGCGAGGGCGTCGACCTCGGCGCGGTCGTCATCGGCCACAGCGGCGACACCGCCGACCTGGACTACCTGCACGAGCTCGTCGACAACGGCTCGTACGTCGGAATGGACCGCTTCGGCCTCGACATCCTCCTGCCCTCCGACCAGCGGGTGGCGACCGTCGCGGCGCTCGCGCGCGAAGGACTCGCCGAACGGATGGTCCTGTCGCACGACGCGTCGTGCCACATCGACTGGTTCCCGCCCGGCGTACGGGAGCAGATCGCGCCGAACTGGCACCACACCCACCTGCATGACGAGGTACTCCCGGCGCTGCGCCGGGCCGGCGTCACCGAAGTGCAGCTGACCACCATGCTGGTCGACAATCCACGCCGGTACTTCAGCCCTTCCGACAGCTGAGGCCCTGTCGGGCTTCGCGAGGTGTCATGCCGAACTCCGCCCGGAACGCGGTGGCGAACGAGGCATGACTGCCGAAGCCGCAGGAATGGGCGATCTCCGCGATCGAGTACGCGGCCCAGCTCGCGCCGACGAGGCGAGCGCGGGCGACGTTCAGCCGTTCGCGGCGGATCAGGTCGCGCGAGGTGGTGTCGGCCGCCTGCAACACCTGCTGGACATAGCGAACCGACCAGCCGAGCGCCCGCGCGATACCGACGACGTCCAGGTCTGTGTCGCAGGCATGCTGGCGGATGTAGCGGCGGATCGCGGCCTCGACCGTGGCCCGTTGCCCTGTGGGCGCCGAGTCGTCGGCGCCCTCCGCGGCCAGACAGACCAGGTCCAGCAGCCGGTCACACGCGATGTCGAAGCTGGTCTCGGAGAGTTGCTCGCGCTCCTCGTGCAGCGTGGTCGTCAACTCCCGGATGACTCGGCCCAGTCCGCGGACGCCGCTGAGCATGTGCGGCCCCCCGGCTGCGACCGGGCTGCGTGCGGTGATGTTCTGGATGTGCCGGGTGTCCCTGTTGACCTCTTCCGCGCCGCCGGAGCACAGGGCGAGGCCGTACACCTTCGACTGCTGCCACTCCAGGCGTCCGGTCCACGGAGCGTGACGATCCGGCACTTTGATCCGGCTCGCGCCGTGGAGACCGGTGAAGACCTCGTCCCAGGCACTCGCCGAGGAACGGGTGAGCGCTTGGCTCCTCGAAGGCACAGGTCATCCCATCCGCCCCTAAGGGCGTGATCGAGGTCACATCTTCTGGATCGAACTCTGGGGCCCGCGATCCGTCTTGTCTGTGCTCGGCGATGCACAGACACAGAAAAAGAGTACGTCGTTCTCCGAACCAGTCGAAAGGAAAGGCATGTTCGACCGCGTTGCGGACCTGACGGTCCGGCGGCCCAGAATTGTTCTCGTAGTAGCCGCAGTCCTCGTTGCCGTGATGAGCGTCGTGGGTGTGGGCGCCTTCGGAAAACTGGTGGGCGGTGGTTTCGACGACCCGCACTCGCAGTCGACGCGTGCGAGTGAAGTCATCGATGAGGAATTCGGCGGAGAAGCGAACTTGGTGCTGCTGGTCACCAGCGGCGCCCAGCGCGTCACCGACTCGGCGGTCGAGCAGGACGGCCGGCAGCTGGTGGCCGAACTGCGCAAGGAACCCGAGCTCGGCAACGTCGTCTCGTACTGGGACACGCGCAGCGACTCCCTGCTGGCCCGTGACGGCCGTTCGACCATGGTCGTCGCCCATGTGAAGGGCGACGAATCGACGCGGGAAGAGCACGCGCAGGACATCATCGACGCCTACGCCGGCCAGTACGAGGGACTCACCGTGCAGGCCGGCGGCGGTACCGCGGTGGGGGCCGAACTGTCGGAGCAGGTTCTGAAGGATCTTCTTCTCGCGGAGATCATCGCCGTCCCCGTGACGCTGCTGCTCCTTCTCGTGGTGTTCGGGGGCGTGGTCGCGGCCTTGCTGCCGCTCGCCATCGGCACGGTGGCGGTCGCCGGGACCTTCGCGGAACTCTCCCTCCTGGGCAGCGTCACCGACGTGTCGGTCTTCGCGATCAATCTGACCACCGCCCTTGGGCTGGGACTCGGCATCGACTACGCGTTGCTGATGATCAGCCGCTTCCGGGAGCACCTCGCCCAGGGCATGAGCGTTGCCCACGCGGTACGGTCGACGGTGCACACCGCCGGACGTACGGTCGTGTTCTCGGCAGGCACGGTCGCCGTCGCGCTCACCGCACTTCTCGTCTTTCCGCAGTACTTCCTCCGCTCCTTCGCCTACGCCGGCGTGGGCGTGGTCGTCATCGCCGCCATCGGCACCCTGTTCGTGATGCCTGCTCTGCTCATGCTGTCGGGGCATCGCATCAACAGCGGCAGGCTCCCCTGGCCCAAGGCCGACCGTCAGCGCCGGCGCGCGCCGTTCTGGGGCCGACTGGCCGGGAACGTCATGCGCCGACCGGTGCTGATCTCCGCGCCGGTCCTGGCGGTGCTCCTGCTCGCCGCGGCCCCGCTCATGGGCGTCACGTTCGGCACGCCCGACGAACGGGTCCTCCCCGAAGACGCTGCGAGCCGGCAGGTGTCCACGGCACTGCAGACGGACTTCGAGGGCGACGACGAGGCCGCCGTCCAGGTCGTTGCCCGCGGGTCCATGGACTACGAGACGGTGGACGCCTACGCGCAGGAACTGTCGCTCCTCGACGGGGTCGTGCGCGTCGAGGCGTCGACAGGCACTTACGAACAGGGAAACGCGCAGGCTCCCGGCCCGGCGAACGAAACCCTGGACAGCCGCGACGCGCAGCGCATCAGCATCATCGGCTCCGCACCGCCCAAGTCGGACAGCGCCCAGTCCCTCGTCCAGGTGGTCCGAGCGGTCAAGGCGCCCGCCGGCTCCGAGGAGGTCCTGGTGGGAGGCGGCGACGCCGAACTGCTCGACGCCAAGGACTCGATCGCGAGCCGTCTCCCCTTCGCCGCCGGCCTGGTCGCCGTCACCACCTTCATCCTGCTCTTCCTGTTCACGGGAAGCATCGTCCAGCCGATCCGCGCGCTGGTGTTGAACATGATCAGCCTCGCGGCGGCGATCGGTGCAATGACCTGGATGTTCCAGGACGGCCATCTCAGCTCCGTCCTGGGATTCACCGCCCAGCCCATGGACACATCCATGACGGTCCTGCTCTTCTGCATCGCCTTCGGTCTGTCCATGGACTACGAGGTGTTCGTCACCAGCAGGATCAAGGAACTCCACGAAGCCGGTGAGGACACCGAGACCGCCGTCGTTCACGGCCTCGGACACACCGGAAGAATCGTGAGCGCCGCGGCCTGTCTCCTCGCCGTCGGATTCTTCGCCTTCGCCACGGCGCAGGTCAGCTTCATGCAGATGTTCGGCCTGGGAAGCGGGTTGGCCATCCTCATCGACGCCATTGCCGTACGCGGCGTTCTGCTGCCGGCCGCAATGCGCCTGCTCGGCCGCTCGGCCTGGTACGCGCCGGGACCTCTTCGAAGGTTCCATCAACGCTTCGGAATCAGCGAGCGCGACCCCACGGCGACCCACGCCTGGACCTCGGGAAAGACACTCGCTTGAGAGGTTTCACGGTGCCCCCGATATCGCCCGACCCGGAAAGCGACTGTGAACGGAGCCACGATTCCCAGGGGAATTCGGCCGGTCGCCTCGTCGGTCGATCAGCGGAACTGGCGGTCATCGACGGCCTCTTCGGCTCGGCCGTCACGCGCGGGACCGCGCTGTTGCTGACCGGAGAGGCCGGCGTGGGCAAGAGCGCGCTCCTGGACGCCGCGGCGCTGCGTGCGTCCGAGGTCGGCTTCCGGGTGCTGCGTGTCGTCGGCTCGCAGTTCGAGAAAGGTGTCAGCTTCTCGGCGCTGAACCAGATCCTGCAGCCGCTGGCCGGGGAGATTCCCGCTCTGCCGCCCCGGCAGGCGGAAACACTGCAGGCAGTCCGGGGGCTGTCCGCAGGGCAGCCCGCCGAACTGCTCGCCATCGCAAACGCTGTGCAAACCCTGCTGACGCAGACGGCCACCGCGGGCAGTCCTCTTGCACTCATCGTTGATGACGTGGCCTGGCTGGACCGCCCCAGCGCCGCAGTCCTGGGCACCGTCGCCCGCTCCGTCCACACCGGCTCCCTTGCGCTGCTCGCCGCGTCCCGGACCGCCGACGAATCCTTCCTGAGCAGCACCGGGAAAGCCACACACGAGGTCCAGCCCCTGGACGACATATCGGCGCACGAGTTGGTGAGCGAGCGGTTCCCCGCCATGGCGGCCAGGGTCCGCCGGCGTCTTGTCGCCGAAGCCCGCGGGAACCCCTTGGCGCTGCTGGAGCTGCCCGTCCCGCTCAATGACGCACAGCAGACCGAGCGAGGGACGCTGCCGGCCGTGCTGCCGTTGACCGAGCGCCTCAAGAGGATCTACTCCTCCCGGATCGAGGCGCTCCCCGACGCCACACGGGAACTGCTGCTGCTCGCCGTCCTGGACGCCTCGGGTGATCTGCACGTCCTTCAGCGGGCCATGGGCGGTGCCGACCGCCTGCGCGGGCTGTGCCCTGCCGAGCGGGCCGGACTCGTACAGGTCGACAGCCGCACGGGCCGTCTGGTCTTCCGGCACCCGCTCACCCGTTCCGCAGTCATGGATCTGTCGACCAGTGCCGAACGCCGGTGGGGACACCTGACGCTCGCCGGGGAACTCCCCGAAGGGTCCGAACGCCGAGCCCGGCACCTCGCCGACGCCGCCGTCGGCCCCGACGACCACGTGGCCGCCCTTCTGCACGAGGTGGCCTACAGCACCCTCCACCGTGGCGACGCCGTCGGCGCCATCACCACCCTCCTGCGCGCCTCGGAGCTGAGCAGCACACCATGATCTGTTCGAAGCGGCCATCGCCGCGCCCGGCGCCGAGCGCTGGCCGTTCGACCGGGCCCGGATCTGTCTGGCCTACGGCGAGAGACTGCGCCGGGCCAAAGCGGGTGTCGCCGCCCGCGTGCACCTGGACGCCGCGCTGAGCACCTTCGAGCGTCTGGGCGCCGCCCCTTGGAGCGCGCGAGCGGCGAACGAGCTACGGGCGAGCGGGATCCTCACCAGGACCGTCGTCCCCGGATCTGGCCCGCCCTCCCAACTCACCCCGCAGGAACGACAGGTGGCGCAGCTGGCCGCCACCGGACTGACCAACAAGCAGATAGCCGCGCAGCTCTTCCTGTCTCCCCGCACCGTGGCCGCCCATCTGCGGGGCGTCTTCCGGAAGTTGAACGTCACCTCGCGTGCCGGACTGCGCGACGCGCTGACGGTCGTCACGCCATGAGTCGCCGGAGACCTCGAGCGTGCCGCGGACATCGGCGCGCTGGTACTCGAAACGCTGCAGGGCCGAACCGGTGCTGCCCTCCTGGCGATCAGGCCTGGTGGGCAGCGGCCTGCTTGATCAGTTCGGCCACCGCTTCCGGCTGGGAGACGTAGATGGCGTGGCTTCCGGCGGTCTCGCTCACGGTGGCTCCGGCGCGCTCGGCCATGGAGCGCTGCGCCGGCGGGGGGATCATGCGGTCGTCGGTCGCGACCAGGTACCAGCTCGGCTTGGTACGCCAGGCGGCCTCCGTGACCGTCCCGCCGAGCGCCCCCACGCCCCACGGAACCTGCGAGTCGGCCATGAACCGGGCGTCCTCGGGCGGCACATCGGCCGCGAACGAAGCGGCGAACTTCTCCCGGTCCAGGAACAGGAAGCCGTCCTGGGGCGGCAGGATCGGCGGAACGGGCGCGTCGGGAGCCGGGTCGGCGATCAGGGTGCCGACCGACTCGTCCTTGTCCGGCGCGAAGGCCGCGATGTAGACGAGCGCGGCCACCCCCTCGTGCCGGCCGGCCTCGGTGATCACGGCGCCTCCGTAGGAGTGGCCGACGAGCACGGACGGCCCGTCCTGGGCGTCGAGGACCTGGTGCGTGACCGCCACGTCGCCTTCGAGGGAGTGGGTCGGGTTCTGTACGACACTGACGTTGAAGCCGTCGCGGGTGAGGAGGCGGTACACCGGCTGCCAGCCGGAGCCGTCGACGAATCCTCCATGGACGAGCACGACGTTCTTCACGGTACTCATGTGATTGCTCCTCGTTTTGCCGGAAACCTTCCGGGCAGTCACAAGCTAGAGCGCTCCGCACGCTCCGGCTTCGATCAAATGGCCTAGTTGTCGCGGGCGTTCGCGAAACGGGCCACAGCCTGCGCAAAGGCCTCAGGCTCCTCGAGGTGACCGAAGTGCCCGCTGTTCTCGAGGATCAGCAGCTCCGATCCGGGGATCAGGTCGTGCAGTTCCCCGGCCCAGCGCACCCCGCAGATGAAGTCGTGGCGGCCTACGACGACGAGGACCGGCACGGTGAGTGAGCCGAGGTCCGCACGGTCGTCGACGAGGGACGGGGAGAGGTTCTCGTCCAACCAGGAGACATATGTGGCCTTCAGGGAGGCGCGCAACGCGGCGAACTCCTCCTCCCGGCCCCAGTAGTCGGCGAAGTACGCGGGGAACAGCCCCTTTGCGACGGCCGTCTGCTGCGCGTCGTCCGAGATGGTGGGAATCATCTGGAAAGCCGCCAGGACCCCGGGGAGTTCGGGGTAGTCGGCATTCCGCGCGGCGAACGACTCCACTTGGCGCATGGTCTCGGCGGCGTGTTCGGGGCCGGTCACCGGCGAGCTCTCGTAGAGGATCACCCCGGCGATGCGCTCGGGGCGGTGCACGGCGTGGTACTGGGCGACGAAGCCGCCGTGCGAATGACCCAACAGGTGCACCTCGGGGACCCCTAGGTGCACGATCAACGCATCAAGGAACCGGCTGTATCGGGGCCGTGTGTAGCCGTTGGGGTGGGAGGGCAGACGGCCGGAGGCACCGGAGCCGATGGGCTCCGGGTAGACGACCGTCAGGTGCCGCTCCAGCGCGGGCATACGCAGGTACTCCCAGAAGATGCCCGGTCCGCCGGAATGGGCGATGCACACCGGTCCCGTGCCGTGGACGTGATAGCGCTGCTCGACTCCGTCGATTTCGACGGTGTGCGGTCCGGCGGCCAGTGGATCGGTCGAAGGGGTGGTCATGGAGTCTCCTGTCCGGCAAGTGCCAACAACACCGGCAGGACGCTGGAGACAGAGCGAAGTTCGACGCGATTCGTGTGATGGTCGTCACACGGGAAGCAGTGGGGTGGTGGCCCGGTAGGGCTTGGGGTGGAACAGCCGCAGCCGGTGCACCCGGCCGACGTCGTCCAGGGTCATGAGCCAGGCCACCGCGGGCGGGCAGTGCTCGGGATGATCGGCGGGATTGGAGATGTCCATCTCCCAGACGACGAGCGACCGCCCCGCCACGGCATGGACGAGGCGCTGCCGTACGCCGACCTCGACCTCGCTGTCCATGGAGCGCACCAGCAGGCTGAAGCCACCCACCTGATCGTCCCCCCTGAGCAGGGCGATCTCGGGGGACCAGCGCTCGGCCAGCAGCTTGCCGAAGTGCCCGCTTTCGGCGGCGTCCAGCGTCTCGCGTGCCTCGATACGGCTGGCGCGGGTCCGCAGCGCGGCGTCGCCGTGCGGGGCCTCCGCCGTGGCGGCGAGGGCTGCCGCGAGTCTGGCTCGTCCTTGGTTGAGCCTGCTGCGGACGGTGCCGACCGGGACGGCGCAGACGTCGGCTATCTGCTCGTACGACGTGACCTTGGTACTGAAGTGACGCAGTACCAGAGGCAGGCGCAGGGTCGGGGACAACTCCTCGATGGCCTCCCAGATCCAGTCCCGCATCGCATGCTGCTCCAGCAGCCGCTCCGGACCGGAGTCCGTGGCGGGCAGGTGCAGATCGTCGAGCGGCTGGTGGGGAACGGAGCTGCGCAACAGGGAACGGCAGGCGTTGCGCACGATCATCCGCAGCCACGCGCCCACGGCCGTCGGGTCCCGGACGTCGCCCACGCGCCGCAGTGCGGTCACGGCCGCGTCCTGGAGCACGTCGTCGACGTCGGGCCCCGGTCCCAGAATGCTCAGTGCGACCGCCCGCATGCCTGCCCGGTGCTTCTCCAGCAGCCGGCCCAGGGCTGTCGCGTCGCCCGCCTGCGCGGCTCGCGTGAGCACTGCGTCCTCGATGCGTGCGACTTCGCCCGAGTTCCGGCTCATGGGGTGATCCTCTTCCTGCGGCTCGCGTCGTGCGTGGTGACCGTACTGTGCCGGGCCCGCCGACGCCACGGCCACCCACCCCGACCGGCTCCTGGTCGCCTACCGCAACCCCCTCGAAAGCGAGCGAGCGCCCCGCCGTAATTCGATTGCGGCAATCCAGACGTCGTCGCGCATCTCTCCATCGGGCTCGACGGCTGTGGTTCAGGCCGGGGAGGGGACAAATCGTGGTGCCGCCGCGGGAGTTTCTCCGTCGATCGGGCCGCCGTCGGGACCAATTCACCTGCCCACGTACGCTGCGGGAGCGTAAACATTTGTGTGGCCTGTGAAGAAGGGCGGGGTGGAATGATCGGGACGGTCTTCAGAAGTGACGACGTGTCTGCGGAGCACAGGTTCGACTACTGGCGGGAATTGACCCTCCGGGCGATCGCGCCGAGCGACATGAGCAGCGAGCACGCCGCCGATTTCTGGGCTCGGCAGCGACTGCTGGAACTGGGGCCGGTCCTGGTGTGGCCGACCTCGCACCTGTCGACGCGATTCAGACGCACCGAGAAGATGGTGCGGCAGTCCGACCCCGAGATGTATCACCTTTCGCTGGTGCTCGGAGGAGGGCTGAGCCTCGACCATGTAGGGCGGTCCGACGGTTACGGGCCGCGCGACATATGGGTGAGTGACACCGCGCGGCCGTACGACGTACGCCCCCTGGCCGGCGGCGCCCGCCCCCACGTGATCACGGGGGTGGGCGTGGACTTCCCCAAGGTGCTGCTGCCCCTGCCCCCCGACCGGGTCCGGGAACTGCTGGGGAGACGGCTGTCCGGGCGGGAAGGTGTGGGCGCCCTGCTGACGGGGTTCCTTGCCGGCCTGGATCGGGAGTCCGACTTCCTGGAGCCGTCCGACGCGCCACGCCTGGGCACGGTGCTGCTCGACCTGCTGTCCGCCTGGTTCGCGCAGGCACTGGAGGCGGAGGCGGCCCTTCCGCCGGAGACCCGCCAGCGGGCCCTGACCATGCGCATAAAGGCGTTCATCCGCCAGAACCTGCACGACCCGGCACTGACGCCACCCGTGATAGCGGCCGCGCATCACATCTCCGTGAGTTACCTGCACCGGCTCTTCCAGAAGGACTCCACCGGAGAAACGGTCGCGGCTCGGATCCGCAGCCTGCGACTGGCGGGCGCCCACCGCGATCTGGCGGACCCCGCGCTGAATGCCACCCCCATCCACACCATCGCCGCCCGCTGGGGGATCCTGCGCGCCTCGGACTTCACCCGTGTCTTCCGTAGCGCGTACGGGCTTTCGCCCAACGAGTACCGCGTACAGGTGCAGTCCGCGCACGAGCCGGAATAGGGCCGGCGCGGAGCCGGTGTAGACGCAATACCAACACACCTGTGGACCCGCTGTTAACGACAGTCCAGGGAGTCGCCCCGCATTGTGATCCGCGGGGTGATCGTAACGGCGGGTTTACCGGGGGGACATGTGGACCGTGCCCTGAAGAGGCGTTTTCGTACGGCTCTCGTGGCACCTGAAAGGTCAATCTTTCATTGACCTTTCAGTGACCTTTCCATGGCCTTTCGGCTGCCTTTCGACTTGCCTTCGAATTCCCGCACGAACCGCTTTTCAGCACTGCCCGACCCGCACTTTTCTCCTGCACGTATACAGCAATCAGGGGACACGAATGCGCTTACGCACGAAGAAAGACGACTCGAACAAGGACGACCCGAAGACGAACGCGGGCTCCCGCGGACGGAGAGCCCGGAGAGCTCGGAGAGCGGCCGCGGTCACCGCTCTGGTGACCCTCGGTCTCGGCGTGCTCGGCACTGCTCCGGCCCAGGCAGACACACCGACCACCGGGCGACAACTGGACTACCGGGGACACCGGTTCACCGTGCCGAGCTCCTGGGAGGTGGTCGACCTCGCGAAGACCCCGAACGCCTGCGTGCGATTCGACCGGCACACGGTGTACCTCGGCCACCCCGGCGCCGACCAGGACTGTCCCAGCCACCTCGTGGGACGCACCGAGGCCCTGCTCATCGAGCCGGCCGACAACCCGGCGGACCGGCGGGGCACGGTGGCCGAGCCCGTCGAGCGCGAGTACCGCGCCAAGGCGGCCAAGGTGAGCGTCACGGCGACGTACAGCACAGACCCGGCGCTCGTCCGGAGCATCCTGAGCGGAGCCGAGATCCCGGCGACCGCTCCCCGCACCCAGGAACCCGCTGAGACCGGCGCGTCTTCGCCGTCCTCGCCGTCCTCCCCGCTTCTCACCGCGCAGGCCGACGCCCTGCCGGCGACCGCCACCAACTTCACCGGCAAGGGCTTCGACGCCTGTGCCGCCCCCTCCTCCGCCGCCATGAGCGCCTGGCAGACCAGCTCGCCCTACAGCGCGGTCGGGATCTACATCGGCGGTTCGCAGCGGGCCTGCAGCCAGCCCAACCTCACGGCGAGCTGGGTACAGCAACAGGCCGACGACGGATGGCGGTTCATCCCGATCTACGTCGGCACGCAGGCCTCGGGCATCACCTCGCCCGCCAACCAGGGCATCAGCGCCGCGAACGCCGCCGTCAACGACGCCGTTGCGCTCGGGTTCAGCCCCGGTTCGACGCTGTACTACGACATGGAGGCGTACTCCTCGTCGCTCAGCTCCAAGGTGCTGGCCTTCGAGTCCGCCTGGACCGAGCAACTCCACTCCCGGGGCTACCACTCCGGGATCTACAGCAGCAGCGGCTCCGGCATCAAGGACCTGGTCGACAACTACAACGGCTACACCATGCCGGACGTCATCTTCGACGCGCTCTGGAACGGCGTCGCGGACACCGCCGATCCGGTGGTGCCGAGCTCGCGCTGGAGCAACCACCAGCGGATCCACCAGTACTCGGGCGGCCACAATGAGACCTGGGGCGGCGTCACGATCAACATCGACCAGGACTACCTGGACGTCCAGATCTCCACGGCCGCCGCTCCGCACGGCCGGGTGTGGGACCGGTCCCGGCCGGACGGCGGCCCGTGGGACGCCACCGCCGACCTGATCGACACCAACGACGCGATCAACTCGGTCTCCGCGTCCGCACTCCCCAACGGCACGGTCCACGTCCAGAGCCTGGTCGGCGGCGAGATCTGGGACCGCACCCGCGCGGCCAACGGCACCTGGAGCAACGCGACGAAGATCGACGCCCACGGCGCCATCACGGACATCGCCTCCGCCGCCCTGCCCGACGGCACCCTGCACGTCCAGGCCGTCGTGAACGGCGAGATCTGGGACCGCACGCGGGCCGCCAACGGCACGTGGAGCAACTCCACCCAGATCGACGCGGGCGGCGCCGTCACCGACGTCGCCTCCGCCGCCCTCCCCGACGGGACCCTGCATGTGCAGGCGCTGGTGAACGGCGAGATCTGGGACCGGACCCGGGCCGCCAACGGCGCCTGGGGCGGCAGCACGATGATCGACGGCAACGGCAGCATCAAGGACGTGGCCGCCGCCGGCCTGCCCGACGGGACGCTGCACGTGCAGGCCCTCGTCGGCGGCGAGGTGTGGGACCGCACCCGTTCCGAGGGCGGCGCCTGGGGCAACTCCGCCAAGATCGACGCCGGCGGTGCGGTGAAGCAGATCTCCTCGGCCGGCCTGCCCAACGGCGACCTGCACGTCGAAGCCGTCGTCAACGGCGATGTGTGGGACCGGGTCCGCAAGGGCACCACCGGCAACTGGTCCGTGAGCAGCCTGGTCGACGACAACGGCGCCATCTTCGACACCTACGCCACCGCCACCCCTGACGGCACCCTCCACGTCGGCACCAACGCCTGACCGACGTCTGTCACCTCACCTCGCAGCACCTCACCTCGCTGCACCTCATTTGCCAACTCCCTTAGGAGAACTGTGTCCTTCACCATGTTCAAACACCGCGGCAGAGCCGCCGTCGTCGGCATGGCCGTCGTCGCGGCGAGCCTCCTGGGCGCCGCCCAGACCGCCGGGGCAGCCCCCGCGGGTGGCGTGTCCGCCGCCGCGGACGCCGACCACGGCAGCAGCGGACAGGGCCCGGTCACACCGGTGGCCGGCAGCGCCTCCGACAGCCGGGCCGCTGCCGTGGCCTCCCCGGCCATCACCCGCGAGGAGGTCATACGCCGGGCCAAGAGCTGGGTCGGCATCGGCCTCCCCTACAACCAGTCCGGCTACTACCAGGGCTGGCGCACCGACTGCTCCGGCTATGTCTCGATGGCCTGGAACCTGGGCTCGTCCCTCACCACCAACACGTTCATTCCGGAGGACGTGGCGGAGTGGAGCACCAAGGACAGCCTGAAGACGGGTGACGTCCTGCTGAACGAGGCCAGCGGCAGCAGCGGGCACGTCGCCCTCTTCTCCTCGTGGACGGACTCCAGCCACACCGAGTACATGGGCTACGAGTTCACCGGCTCCGGCGTCCACTACCGCGCGATCCCGTACCCGTACTTCTCGGGGTACGGAACCTTCAAGCCCGCGCGGCTGAAGAGCATCGTCGGTGAGGTGAGCCGGCCCGCCGGGCGGGTCTGGGACCGCTCGCGTCCGGACGGCGGCCCGTGGGACGCCACCGCCGACCTGATCGACGCCGGCGGGGCCGTCAACGCGGTCTCGGCGGCCGGTCTGCCCAACGGCACGATGCATGTCCAGGCCCTGGTCAACGGGGAGATCTGGGACCGTACGCGCGCCGCGGGCGGCACCTGGGGCGCTTCGTCGAAGATCGACGCCAACGGCAACATCAATGATGTCGCCTCCGCCGCCCTGCCCGACGGCACCCTGCACGTCCAGGCGCTGGTGAACGGCGAGATCTGGGACCGCACCCGCGCCGCCAACGGCACCTGGGGCAATTCCACGAAGATCGACGCGGGCGGCGCCATCACGGACATCGCGTCCACCGCGCTGGAGGACGGGACCCTGCACGTGCAGGCGGTCGTGAACGGCGAGATCTGGAACCGTACGCGGTCGGCGAGCGGCACCTGGGGCGGCAGCTCCCGCATCGACGCGGGCGGCGCCATCACGGACCTCTCCTCGGCCGCCGGGGCGGACGGCACCCTGCATGTGCAGGCCCTGGTGAACGGCGAGATCTGGGACCGAGCCCGCGCCGCCAACGGCGCCTGGGGCGGTGCCACGAAGATCGACGCCGGCGGCGCGGTGAAGCAGCTTTCCTCCGTCGGTCTGCCCAACGGTGACATCCACGTCCAGGCCGTCGTCAACGGCGACGTCTGGGACCGGGTCCTCAAGGGCACCACCGGCAACTGGTCCGTCAGCAGCCTGGTCGACGACAACGGCGCGATCTTCGACACCTACGCCGCCGCCACCCCGAACGGCACGCTCCACATCGGCACCAATGCCTGACGGTACGTCAACTCTCTAGCACCGCAAGGTTCTTGAACCACCACCCCGGTGCCCGGCACCGCCCGGGCACCGGGGTTTCCCATGCCCTTTTTCACCACCCTGGAGGCCTTCAGTGTCCACCCGCAGACTCACCGCCGCTCTCCTGGTGTCGGCTGCTGTCATGGCCCTGACCACCGCGCTGCCGAGCCCGGCGCAGGCCGCTTCGGTCGCCACCTGGGACAAGGTCGCCGAGTGCGAGAGCGGCGGCAACTGGAGCATCAACACCGGCAACGGCTACTACGGCGGGCTGCAGTTCAGCCTCAGCACCTGGAACGCGTACGGCGGCGACGCCTACGCGGCCTACCCGCACCTGGCGACCAAGAAGGAGCAGATACTGACCGGCGAGAAGGTCCTCGCGGGGCAGGGCGAGGGCGCCTGGCCGTCGTGCGGGCCGCTGGCCGGGCTGGGCAGCGACCACGCCGACCCGTACCCGCCCGCCGCTCCGCAGGGCGGCCGGGTGTGGGACCGGACGCGACCCGACGGCGGCCCGTGGGACGCCACCGCCGACCTGATCGACGAGGGCGGCGCCGTCAACAGCATCTCCGCGGCCGGTCTGCCCAACGGCACGGTCCATGTCCAGACCCTGGCAGGCGGCCAGGTCTTCGACCGCACGCGGGCCGCGGGCGGCGCCTGGGGCAACGCGACGAAGATCGACGGCAACGGCAACATCACCGACGTCGCCTCCGCCGCCCTGCCCGACGGCACCCTGCACGTCCAGGTCGTCGTGAACGGCGAGATCTGGGACCGTACCCGTGCCGCCAACGGCACCTGGGGCGCCTCGTCGAAGATCGACGCGGGCGGCGCCGTCACCGACATCGCCTCCGCCGCCCTCCCCAACGGCACCCTGCATGTGCAGGCGCTGGTGAACGGCGAGATCTGGGACCGTACGCGCTCCGCGGGCGGCACCTGGGGTGCCTCGTCGAAGATCGACGGCAACGGCGGCATCAAGGACGTGGCCTCCGCCGCCCTGCCCGACGGGACGCTGCACGTGCAGGCTCTCGTCGGCGGCGAGGTGTGGGACCGCACCCGTTCCGAGGGCGGCGCCTGGGGCAACTCGGCCAAGATCGACGCCGGCGGTGCGGTGAAGCAGATCTCCTCGGCCGGCCTGCCCAACGGCGACCTTCATGTCGAAGCCGTCGTCAACGGCGATGTGTGGGACCGGGTCCGCAAGGGCACCACCGGCAACTGGTCCGTCAGCAGCCTGGTCGACGACAACGGCGCCATCTTCGGCACCTACGCCACAGCCACCCCGAACGGCACCCTGCACGTCGGCACCAACGCCTGAGTCATAGCGCCGGCGGCTCGTAGCCCGACCGTGTGACGTGCCGTGCCGAAATCGGGGGCACAGCGTGCCGGTCGGACCGGCCCTCGGCGCAGGGTGCTTTCGTCTGGAGGCCGGGTGCGCCACGGCCCCTGTGCCTGTCCCGGCGGCCGGCCGGGCCCCGGCCTCCCTCATCCGCGTCGCCCGTTCCTGCGGCGTGCCGTCCGAAACGCCCAAGGAGAGACCGTGGTGGCAGCGAAAGTCGAGAATCGCAGGACGACGTCCGCGCAGCTTCTCAGGGGCCAGAAGGCGCTGGTGACCGGTGCCAACTCGGGCATCGGTCTGGCGACCGCCATTGCCCTGGGCCGGGCCGGGGCGGACGTCGTGGTGAACTACGTCGTAGGTGCGCACGAGGCAGAGAACGTCGTGAAGGAGATCGAGGGCTTCGGGGTCCGCGCCTACGCCCATGAGGCCGACGTGTCCGACGAGGACCAGGTGACCGCCATGGTCGCGCGGATGGTCGAGGAGTTCGGCACCATCGACATCATGGTGGCCAACGCGGGCCTCCAGCGGGACGCGCCCCTGACGGAGATGACGCTCGCCCAGTGGCAGAAGGTCATCGACGTCAACCTGACCGGTCAGTTCCTGTGCGCGCGGGAGGCCGCCAAGGAGTTCATCCGGCGCGGCGTCGTGGAGGAGGTCTCCCGGTCGGCGGGAAAGATCATCTGCATGAGTTCGGTCCACCAGATCGTCCCGTGGTCGGGGCACGTGAACTACGCCTCCTCCAAGGGCGGTGTGGGCATGATGATGCAGACCCTCGCCCAGGAGCTGGCCCCGAAGCGGATCAGGGTCAACGCGGTGGCGCCCGGCGCCATCCGCACGCCGATCAACCGCGACGCCTGGTCCACCCCCGAGGCCGAGACCGAACTGCTGCGCCTGATCCCTTACCGCCGGGTGGGCGACCCGGACGACATCGCCGACGCCGTCGTCGCCATGGCCTCCGACCTGCTCGACTACGTCGTCGGCACCACCCTCTACGTCGACGGCGGAATGACGCTGTTTCCCGGCTTCGCCACCGGAGGCTGATCTCCGATGCAGGATCACGTCACGCCCCGCCGGGTGGTGATCCTCGGCGGGGGGTTCGCCGGGCTGTTCGCCGCCCGCGCCCTGCGGAAGTCGCCGGTCGCGGTGACCGTGGTCGACCGCCGCGCCCACCACCTCTTCCAACCGCTGCTCTACCAGTGCGCCTCCGGAATCCTGTCCGAGGGGCAGATCGCCCAGCCACTGCGCGGGGTCCTGCGGCGCCACCACAACGTGCGCTGCGTGCTCGCCGAGGCCACCGACGTGGACGCCGGCGCCCGGCTGGTCCACGCCCGGCGACCCGGGGGCGGAGCCTTCGCGCTGCCGTACGACGATCTGATCGTCGCGGTGGGCATGCGCCAGTCCTACTTCGGGCACGACGAGTTCGCCGCGCACGCCCCCGGAATGAAGACCCTGGACGACGCGCTGGACATCCGCCGACGGATCTACCGGGCGTTCGAGATGGCCGAAACGGCCGTGGACGACCGGGAACGGCAGCAGTGGCTCACCTTCGCACTCGTCGGCGGCGGCCCGACAGGTGTCGAACTCGCCGGGCAGATCCGGGAGATCGCCGGCCATACGCTCGAACGGGAGTTCCAGAAGATCGATTCCGCCCAGGCCCGGGTGCTGCTCTTCGAGGGATCCGACGCCGTGCTGGGCGCGTTCGGCCCGCCACTCGCCGCCCGTGCCGCCCGAACCCTGCAGAGCCTCGGCGTGGAACTCCACCTGGGCACGAAGGTCACCGACATCGACGAGCACGGCCTGACGGTACGTCACCATGACGGCAGGACGACCCGGTTCGACGCCCGCACCGTGCTGTGGACGGCGGGCGTCGAGGCGCCGCCGATCGCAGCCGCGCTGGCCCGGGCGACCGGTGCCGAACAGGACCGGGCCGGACGCATCCTCGTCGAACCCGACCTCACCCTCCCCGGTCATCCGGAGATCCGGGTCACGGGCGACGTGATGAGCCTGAACCGGCTGCCGGGACTGGCCGAGGTCGCCATGCAGTCGGGTGCGTACGCGGGCCGGAGTGTGCGACACCAGGTCGAAGGCAGGACGAAGAAGCCGAAGCCCTTCACATACCTGGATCTCGGCAGCGCCGCCTACATCGCCCGCGGCCGGGCCGTCGTCAAGGTCGGGCCGCTGCATCTGTCGGGCTTCACCGGCTGGCTCGCCTGGCTCTTCATCCACCTGATCTTCCTCACCGGCTTCCGCAGCAGGCTGGGAGCGGTGCTCAGCTGGTCCGTCGCCTTCGCCACCGGCTCACGCCGCGAACGCGCCTTCACCATGGCCGATACGAGGCGCACATGATCAGCACCGCAGTCCTTCTGGCGAACAGCGCCCCGGACCGACTCCTGCCGGCTCGTGAGCTGATGGCCTTCACCCTGGCCTCGCACATCCTGCTGGTCCCGTTCGGCGTGGCACTGCCGTTCATCACCTTGCTGATGCACCACCGGGGCCTGCGCCGCAACGACCCCGTGGCCCTCACCCTCGCCCGCCGCTGGTCGGCGGTGATGGCCGTCCAGTTCGCCATCGGCATCATCACCGGCACCGTGCTGTCCTTCGAGTTCGGCCTGCTGTGGCCCGGCCTGATGGGCCGCTGGGGTGACGTGTTCGGCCTCGGGTTCGGCATCGAGGCATGGGCCTTCTTCCTGGAGGCCGTCCTGATCGCGATCTACCTCTACGGCTGGCGCCGCCTCAAGCCCTGGACCCACTTCTGGCTCGCCGTACCGCTGCCGCCGGCCGCCCTGATGGGATCGTTCGGCATCATCGCGGCCAACTCCTGGATGAACACCCCGCAAGGGTTCCGCCTGGACGCCCAGGGCGATCCGGTCGACGTCGATGTGCGGCAGGCGATCTTCACCCCGATGTTCGGCCCGGAGTACTGGCACTTCGTGGTCGCGATGCTCCTGACCGCCGGCTACGTGGTCGCCGGCGTGTACGCGGTCGGCCGGCTGCGCGGACGCCGCGACCGCTACCACCGGCTCGGCTTCACCGTGCCGTTCACGGTCGCCTCGATCCTCACACCGGTCCAGTTCATGCTCGGCGACTCCGCCGCTCGCGCCGTCTTCCACAAGCAGCCGATCAAGTTCGCCGCCATGGAGATCGTCTGGAAGACCGACACCCATGTACCGGAGTACATGTTCGGGCGCCTGCATCCCGACGGGACGATCTCCGGCGGGCTCAAGATCCCGCAACTGGACTCGATCCTCGCCGGATTCAGCCCCGACACCAAGGTGACGGGCCTGTCGTCGGTCTCCGCGAGCGACCGCCCGACGGCGACTCAGGCCACCATCGCCCACTGGGCCTTCGACATCATGGTCACCATCGGCAGCCTGCTGATCCTGCTCGCGCTCTGGTACGCCTGGTCATGGTGGCGACACCGGGACAACCCCGGCGGCCGCTGGTTCTACCGCTGCGCCGCGATCGCGGGAGTCGCCTGCCTGGTCACCGTGGAGTGCGGCTGGATCACCACGGAGGTCGGCCGCCAGCCCTGGATCGTCTACCGGCACATGAGGGTCTCGGAGGCGGTGACCAGCACTCAGGCCGGATCGCTGTGGGCGATGCTCGGCATCGTCATCGTCGTGTACGTGGCCGTGTTCTCCGCGTTCCTCGCGGTCGTCCTGAAGATGCGCACCCGCTGGCGCATCGCCGACGAGGGCTCGGCCGCCCCGCGCGGCGAACTGCCCCCGGAGACCGACACCCCGTACGGGCCCAGAAGCGAACCCGAGCCCGCAGCCGCCGGGACCCCGCCGGGCGGCGGGTCCGACCACACCCCCGGCGGTGCGTCGTAATGGCCGACTTCATCGCATGGGTCCTGGTGCTCGCGATCGCCGCCTACGCCTGCGCCGGAGGCACCGACTACGGCGCGGGCTTCTGGGACCTCCTGGCCGGCGGCGCGGAGCGCGGCAAACGGCCCCGCTGGCTCATCGACCATGCGATGGCGCCGGTCTGGGAGGTCAACAACGTCTGGTTGATCTTCATCCTGGTCATCATGTGGACCGGCTTCCCGACGATGTTCCAGGCCGTCTTCTCCGCGATGTGGCTGCCGCTCGCCCTCGCCGCCGTCGGCCTGGTGCTCCGCGGCGCCGGGTTCGCCCTGCGCAAGCCGTCCCGCCGACTGGCCCAACGACGTATCTACGGCGCGGTGTTCGCCGTCTCGTCCCTGGTGACGCCGTTCTTCCTCGGGGCGGTGCTCGGCGGCATCGCCTCCGGTCGGGTCGAGGTCGGCACGACCGCCTCCGCGGATGCCTGGGCCAATGGAACCTCCGTCCTCGTGGGACTGCTGGCCATCGCGGCCACCGCCTTCCTCGGGGCGGTCTTCCTCTGCTCCGACGCCCTGCGGTTCGGCGCGCACGATCTCGTCGACTACTTCCGCGTACGGGCACTGATCGCCTTCGGCGCCGTCGTGGTCCTGGCGCTCATCGGCCTGCCCGTCACCCACGACGACGCCCGGTACGTCTGGGACGGCCTCACCGGGGGCCTCGGCCTGCTGCTGATCATCTTGGCCGCCGTCTGCGGTCTGGCCACGGTGCTGCTTCTGCTGCGCCGCTCCCACGGCTGGTCCCGCTACACCTCGGTGTCGAGCGTCGCCCTGACCGTCGGCGCCTGGGGTTTCGCGCAGCGGCCCTATGCGCTGCCCACCTCGCTGACGGTGGCCGAAGCGGCCGGCGCGGCCCACACCCTGCGCTGGCTGGTGATCGTCACGGTCGTCGCGATCGCGCTGGTCGGTCCGGCGCTGGTGCTGCTCTACCGGCTCGACATGATGGGTGAGCTGGAGGAGCTCACCGACGCCGACACCCGGGCCGCCAGAACGCCGGGGGACAACGTGTAGCGACGCGCCCGTCAGCTCAGTCGGTCGGCGATTTGGTCGCCGACCCGCAGTGCGTTGGCGATGGCGGTCAGGGACGGGTTCACCGCGCCGATGCTGGGGAAGAAGCTGGTGTCCACGACGTAGAGGTTGTCGAGGTCGTGGGTCTTGCAGTTGACGTCGAGGGCCGAACTCCGCGGGTCGTCGCCGAACCGCACGGTGCCGGCCTGGTGCGCGGTGGCGCCGATCGGCATGCCCTTGTGCAGGTAGATGCTGTGCGACAGCAGATGGTCCTCGTGCATGCCCAGATGCCCGAGCATGCCCCGCAGCTTGTGCTGGAGGCGCTTCAAGCCGGCCACGTTGTTCTTCTCGTCGAGCGCCAGGTGGATGGCGTCGTCCTTGTCGAGGGTGACCCGGCTCTCGGCCAGCGGGAGGTCCTCCCCGCACAGCCAGAAGTCGACGGCATGGTGCGCCAGCACCTCGAACGGCATGTCGGGCGTGACGGCGCCGGCCCAGCGCGGCGCCTCGCCGTGGATCTGGTCGGCGTCCGACTTGCCGAGCATCTGGATGCCGCCGAGCGGATACTCCCAGTCGTCCGCGCCCAGGTACCAGTCGTTCAGCGCCAGGGTCTTCTGGAATCTGGTGGGGTTCGGTTCCTTCGAGACGGCCATCAGCGCCAGGTTGTTGTGCCGCATGTAGTGGCGTCCCACCACGTCCGAGCTGTTGGCCAGGCCGCCGGGGTGCTTGTCGTCGGCCGAACGCAGCAGCAGGACGGCGGAGTTGACCGCGCCGGCGGCGACCACCACGATGTCGGCGCTGAAGCCTTCGGTCGTTCCGTTCCCTAGCTCGGCGACGACTTCGGTGACGGTGCGTCCGGTCGGGTCGGTCTCCAGGCGGCGCACGTTCGCGTTCGTCACCATCGTGACGTTGTCGTACTTCAGCGCCGGGTCGACGCAGATCACCTGCGCGTCGGACTTCGCGCCCACCAGGCAGGGGAAGCCGTCGACCCGGTCGCAGCGGATGCAGACGCTGTCATGGGTGGCCCGGCCGTTCTCGTCCTGGGTGAGGTTCACGCCGATGGGCAGGTGGAAGGGGTGCAGGCCGGCCTTGCCCAGATCGTCGCTGAGCTGCTGGATGCGCGCCTCGTGCGCGACCGGCGGGTAGGCGTACTGCGCGCTGGTCGGCCCTCCGGTGGGGTCCTCGCCGTGCCGACCGTGCACCAGGTAGAGGTGCTCGGCCTGGGTGTAGTACGGCTCCAGGTCCTCGTAGCGGATCGGCCAGGCCGGGGAGACGCCGTCGTGGTGGCGCAGTTCGCCGAAGTCCTCGGGCCGCAGCCGGAAGAGCGCGGCGCCGTAGAACTTGGTGTTGCCCCCGACGTAGTAATTGACCTCCGGGGGGAACTGGTTGCCGTGCTTGTCGTACCAGAACTCGGGGGCACGGTACTTGCCCTTGACGAAGACGGCGGTGGAGTCCCAGTTGTCCCGCTCCCGCGGCAGGTAGCCGCCGCGCTCCAGGATCAGGACCCGCTTGCCGGTGGGGGCCAGCCGGTGCGCGAGCGTACCGCCGCCCGCTCCCGTACCGATGACGATGACGTCGTAGTGCTGATCGTCGGCCATGAGAGGGTCCCGTTCTAGGAGTCGTGCGATCGGGTCACAGGACGGCTGTCGGGTTGACCGGCGAGCCGGTGGCGTCCGGCAGTCTCAGCGGGGCGATCACGCAGAGGAACGACCAGCGTCGCTCCGCCTCGCAGACCGGCGCCAGGTCCTCGAACTGCAGGTAGTCCAGCAGGTGCAGGCCCATGGCGTGGACCGCCAGCACATGCACGGGGAAGTCGACGCCCTCGGTGGAGCTCGGGGCCGTGTCGTTGTTCCCGTCGCCGCCGAGGACGGCGACCCGCCGGTCCGCAAGGAACTCCAGTGCGGACGGATGGAGCCCCGCGCGCGCGTCCGCCGCGTGCCACGCTCCCAGTTCGGCGCGCCGCCGCCGGTGGCCGACCCGGACGAAGAGGAGGTCGCCCTCGGTCACGCGGACCCGCTGGGCCGTCTCGGCCGCGGTGAGGTCGTCGGCGCTCACGTGATCACCCGGTTCGAGCCAGGGCACGCCGCGCAGCCGAGGGATGTCCAGCAGCACGCCGCGTCCGACGATCCCGTCGCGCGCCGCCTCGATGGAGAGTGCCGTGGCCCCGCCCGACGTGACGCTGCTCGCGGACACGCCGCCGTGCAGTGTGCCGTCGTAGATGACGTGGCAGAGGGCGTCGATGTGGCTGTCGGCGTCGCCGTGCACGTTCATCGCGAAGCTGTCCCTCGCGAAGTGGAGCCCGCCCGCGGCGTCTTCGTCCGGCTGCCCGGTCATCCGGTGCCTCGCGGGCTCCGGGTTGTCCGGGCCGGGCAGTGTCTCCACCGGTGCCGCGAGCGTGACCGTCCGGCCGGTCCGCACCTCGCGGGTGGCGGCCAGCACCCGGGCGGGAGTGAGTGCGTCCAGAGCGCCCCGGTCACCCGCGGCCCAGGCGGCGCGCGAGCGCAGCCGCCGGTACAGCACGCCGAACTCGTCCTCGGTCAGCGGCGGCGGTCCTGCCGGACGGGCATGCGTGACCACGGGTCAGCGCCCGTTCTCCGCGTCGAGCGCCTCGTCGAGGGTGGTGGCCGCCATGATGAGCGACAGATGGGTGAACGCCTGGGGGAAGTTGCCCAGTTGCTCCCCGCTCGGACCGATCTCCTCGGCGAAGAGACCGACGTGGTTGGCGTGGGTCTGCATCTTCTCGAAGGTGTAGCGGGCCTGGGGCAGCCGACCCGCCCGGGCCAGCGCGTCGACGTAGAGGAAGGTGCACAGACTGAAGGTGCCCTCCGAGCCGCGCAGCCCGTCCGGCGACGCGGCAGGGTCGTAGCGGTAGACGAGGCTGTCGGAGACGAGCTTGCGGTCCATCGCGTCGAGGGTAGCGAGCCAGGCCGGGTCCCTCGGGGCGATGAACCGGACCCGTGGCATGAGCAGCAGCGAAGCGTCCAGGACGTCGCCGCCGTAGTGCTGGACGAAGGCGCCCTCCTGCTCGCTCCAGCCGCGTTCCATGACCTGCTCCAGGATGGCGTCCCTGGCGTTGCGCCACTTCTCCACGTCGGCGGGCCTGCGGAAGTGCTCGGCCAGGCTCAGCCCGTGGTCGAAGGCGGCCCAGGACATCACCCGGCTGTAGGTGAAGTCCTGGCGGCCGCCGCGGGTCTCCCAGATGCCCTCGTCCGGCCGGTCCCAGGCCTCGGCGAACCAGTCCAGCGTCCTGGACAGGGTCTTCCACCCCCGGTAGGTGGCCTGCTGTGCGATCTCGCGGCCCTGGGACAACGCGTAGAGGGCCTCACCGTAGATGTCCAGCTGGAGCTGGTCGGCGGCTCCGTTGCCGATGCGGACCGGGGAGGAGCCGCGGTAGCCCTCGAAGTGGTCGAGTGTCTCCTCGGGCAGGTCGGGATTGCCGTCGACCCGGTACATCGTCTGGAGCGGCTCCTCTTCCTTGCCCTCGCGCTCCTGCAGCCTGTCGACCAGCCAGTGGAGGAAGGCGGTGGCCTCCTCGGCGAAGCCGAGGTCCAGCATGGCGCGCACGGACAGCGCGCTGTCGCGTACCCAGGTGAACCGGTAGTCCCAGTTGCGTTCTCCGCCGATCTGCTCGGGCAGGCCCATGGTGGCCGCCGCGACGAGGGCGCCGGTGGGGGCGTAGGTGAGGAGCTTGAGGGTGATCACCGAACGGTGCACCAGCTCGGGCCAGCGGCCCCGGTAGCGGGACTGGTGCAACCAGGTCTGCCAGAAGCGGCCGGTGCCGTCGACCTGTGCGGTGAGCCCGTCCACCGTGAGGGGTGCGGGCGCCTCGCCGCCGGACGCGCAGACGGTGAACACGGCGCCGCCGGCCTCGCCGGCGCTCAGCGTCACCCTGCCGCGTACGTCCTGGCCGTCCCGCTCCAGGGGGAAGGAGGTCTGCAGGTGCGCGTCCATCCCCCGGGACCGGAACAGGCCGGTGTTCTCGCCCAGCTCCAGCCGGTGCTCGGCCCGGCCGTAGTCGAAGCGCGGCCGGCACTCGAGCGTGAAGTCGACGGTCCCCCGCACGCACCGCACGACGCGTATCAGGGTGTGACGGTCGGTGGCGGTGTGGGGCCGGTCCGGGGGCATGCAGTCGACCACCTCGCCCACTCCGTCCGGCGACATGAACCGGGTCACCAGAATGGCCGTGTCGGGGTAGTAGAGCTGCTTGCAGGTCGCTTCGGGGTGCTCGGGGGCGAGCCGCATGTACCCGCCGCCGTCGTGATCGAGCAGGGCGGCGAAAATACTGGGCGAGTCGAACCGGGGAGCGGCGAACCAGTCCACGACACCCTGCGACGAGACGAGCGCGGCGGTCTGCAGGTCGCCCACCAGGCCGTGTTCGGCGATGGGAGGGTAGCGGTCCATGGTTGCTCCGAGTTCTCGGACAAGAGCCCCCTACGTCCACTATCAGCCACTCGGGTGGCCCTTGCGCGTCGGCAGCGGTCCGCGATCGGTCGCTCACCGCGGCCGGAGACGACAGACGGTCCGCAGGCCGGCGGCGGCACTCTTTCGACGCAACGGCGACCTGCCGCAGGCCCTTCGCAGCCACGGGCCCCGGCCGGGCGACCGAAGCGACCGGGGCGCCGGAGCCGAGCACCGCACCCGGCTTGCCGACCCCTCGTCCAACGGGTGTTACTGGCCGCATGGAGATGATCCACGTCCGGCTGGTGAGCCCTCCTGATCTCACCCCCCGGGCCGTCGGGCTGCTGACCGACGACCGCTATGTCTTCAACCTGGTCGTCCTTGCCGAACTGGCGCACACCCCGACGGCGACGCGATCGAGTGCGACATCCTGGCGGGTGCGGCCAACGCCGTGCTGCGCGGTCTGCGCGAACTGGAACTCGACCGTCGCGGATCCATCGTCATCGAGCCGGTCGAGATGGCCTTCTCCGGCACCGCGGCCGAGGCGGAGCAGCAGCGAGCGCGCTGCGCGGGGTCTTCATCTCCGTCACCACCATCCCGGCCGCCGCGTCTCCTGCGCGTTCTCCGACCGCCGTCCGCTCCCGTCTGTGGCCCCGGCGGGCGAACCTGCCCGGCGATTGCGCCGACGGGAACGTGTTGCGCTTGACCGGGTCCATGAGGGGCCGCACGCTCCCGACGGGAGGGCCGGCACCGCGGGCCGGCACTGCACCGGCGTCCGAGGGCGCCGACCGGGCGGACGAGGAGACCACGCGTGCAGCAAAGCCGCACCGGACGGCAACTGACCCTCCGTCACGGCACGCACAGCGCCGTCGTCGTCGAACTGGGCGCGGCCCTTCGGTCGTACGCGGTCGGTGAGCGCACCGTGCTCGACGGATTCGCCGGGCAGGACCGGATCACCGGCGGGCGCGGCCAGATCCTGGTGCCGTGGCCCAACCGCATCCGCGACGGCCGCTACCCCTGGGACGGGCAGGAGCAGCAGCTGCCGCTCACCGAGCCGACCGGCGGCAACGCCATCCACGGCCTGCTCCGGTGGGTCGCGTGGCGGGTCGTGGAGGCGGACGACCGGCACGCCGTGCTGGAGGTTCCGCTGTGGCCGCAGCCGGGCTATCCGTTCCACCTCCATGTCCGCGCCGAGTACGCCCTGGGCGAGAGCGGGCTCGAAGTCGCCGTCACCGCGCGCAACCTCGACACGAGCGCCGCACCCTACGGCTTCGGCCAGCATCCCTACGTCACCGCGGGCACCGCCGTCGTCGACCAGGCGGTGCTGACCGTCCCCGCACGGACCTGGCTGCGCACCGACGAGCGCGGCCTGCCGGTCGCCGCCGAGCCGGTCGCCGGGACCGCGTACGACCTGCGAACGCCGCAGGTCGTCGGCGCGCTCCGGCTGGACACCCCGTTCGGCGACCTCGACCGGGACGCGGACGGGCGGGCCGTGGTGCGCCTGGCCCACCCGTCGGGCGCGTTCGGCACGGACGTATGGCTGGGGGAGGGCGCCGACTACGTGCAGCTCTACACCGGCGACACCCTGCCACCGGGGGAGCGCCGACGCGCGGTCGCCATCGAGCCGATGACCTGCCCGCCGGACGCCTTCCGCAGCGGCACCGGGCTGGTCAGCCTCGGCCCGGGCGAGCAGCACACCGTCCGCTGGGGGATCACACCGTGGACCTGCTAGGACCCGGCCTGCCGGGCCCACCGCGCACCGAGAGGGCCACCCATGACGACGGACCAGGTGCTCATCGGCGTGGGCCTGATCCTGGTCCTGGCCGTCGGATCGCAGGTCCTGGCCGGCCGCCTGCGCGTCCCCGCCCTCATCGTCCTGCTGCCGGCCGGCTTCGCCGCCGGCGCGCTGATCGACGACGTCGACCCCGAGCAGCTGCTGGGAGCGGCGTTCTCACCGCTGGTGTCGCTGGCCGTGGCCGTGATCCTCTACGACGCGGGCCTCGGGCTGGACCTGGCCAGGCTGAAGGGCCACACCCGCCGTGTCGTCGTCCGGCTGATCTGGATCGGGGTCCTGGTCACCGGGCTGCTCGGCGCGCTCCTCGCCGCGCCGCTGCTGGGCCTGTCCGCCCAGGCGGCCGTCATGATCGGCGCGATCCTCGTGGTCTCGGGGCCCACGGTCGTAGGACCGCTGCTGGGCTTCGTGCGACCGAAGGACCGGCTCCAGCGCATCCTGATCTGGGAAGGCTCGCTCATCGACCCGGTCGGCGGGGTCCTGGGCGCACTGGTCTTCCACGGGGTCGTGGCGAGCTCGGGCCACCACCTCGGCGGCGGGGCGGCGCAGTTCCTGGCCAGCGTGGGCATCGGAGCGGCCGGAGGCGCGGTCGGGGCGGCTCTGCTGTGGGTGCTGTTCCGGGTCCTGCGGCTCGACGAGGTCCTCGGCACGACGGCGCAGCTTGCTGCGGTGATCGCAGTGGCTGCGCTCTGCGACGTCCTGCGTGACGACACGGGACTCATCGCCGCCGTGGTGATGGGCCTGGCCGCCGCCAACCTTCCCGGCATGGACGTACCCGCGCGTCGGCCGTTCTTCGAGACCCTGGTCAGCCTGATCCTCGGCCTGCTCTTCATCTCGATCTCGGCCACCGTCACCCCGCACTCGCTGCGCCATGTGTGGCTGCCCGCGCTCGGGCTCGCCGCCTTCCTGGTGCTGGTCGTCAGGCCGCTGGTCGCGGTCGTGTCCGCCCTCGGCACCGATCTGACACGCGGCGAGCGCGGCTTCATCGGCTGGATGGCGCCGCGCGGGATCGTCGCGGCCGCCACGGCTTCGACGTTCTCGGCCGGTCTTGTGGCCGAGGGGATCGGCGGCGCCTCGAAGATCCTTCCGGCCACGTTCGTGGTCATCGTCGCGACCGTGACGCTCTACGGTCTGACCGCCTCGCCCGTCGCCCGCCGCCTGGGCGTGGTACGCCCGTCCCGCTCGCGGCCCCTGCTGGTCGGCGGCGACCCCTGGGTGGTCGACCTGGGCGTGGCCCTGAAGGCGGCAGGGCTGGAGGTGCTGATGTGGGCAGGGGAGGAGGAACAGCGCGAGCGGGTCCGGCGGGCCGGGATCGAGCTTGCGCCGGGTGAGCTGCTGGGCGCCGCCACGGGTGGGGCCGCCGAGCTGGAGGGCATCACGGAGGTGTACTTCCTCACCGCCGAGGACGACTTCAACGCACTGGCGGCGGTGGTGCTGCGAGGCGGCGTGCAGGCTACGGTCCGCCGCCTCGACGCACCGGCCGACAGCCACGGCGTGGTGGCGCCGTTCATCGGCGGCGAGGTCCTGTTCGGCCCGGATCTGACCTGGCCGACGTTCTCCCGCAGGTACGAGGAGGGGGCAGCCGTCCTGGGGCAGCCCGCCGGCGACGCCCTGCGGCCCGGCAGCGATCTGCTGTTCCTCGTACGGCGGGACGGCCGCCTGGATCCGGTCACGGAAGGCAGCACGCCACTGCCGCGGCCGGGGGACACGGCAGTCCTGCTGACCCCGGGCCGACGGGGTGCCGAGAGCCCGCCGGAGTAGGCCGACCGGCACGTCACCCGCATGGACAGTCCGAGTGGCACGTCGACCTGTACCGGTGCTTGCTGGTCTTGGCCGCCCGCCGGGCGTCCGGCGAGGCCGCACCGGACGGAGGGGAAGGGACCGTCGCCGACCAGGACACACCGGCTGGGAGAGGAAGCGGAAGACCGCCCATGGAGAGGAAGCTTCAGGCGCTGCGCACTCCACGAGCCGCAGGACTGGTGGGGATCGTCTTCGCCCTGCTGCTCGCCGCGGCCATCGTTCTGATCCGCGTAGCGGTACCGGAAGAGCCCGGCGACATGGCCAACAGTTGGATCACCGACCCCTCGCGTCGGCGTACCGTGCAGACGGCGCTCAACCTCATTCCCTTCGCAGGCATCTTCTTCCTGTGGTTCATGGGCGCTGTGCGTGCACGCATCGGAGAAGCCGAGGACCAGTTCTTCGCCATGGTCTTCCTGGGCAGCGGACTGCTGTTCGTCGCGACTCTCTTCGGGGCCGCAGCGGCGGCCGGCGGGCTACTGGTCACGGCCGACGTGTCCGGGGCCGGCTCCAAGCTGCAAGGGTGGTCGTTCGGCCGTCACGTCACCTACAGCCTCCTGACGACCTACGCGATGCGCATGGCCGCGGTGTTCACCTTCTCCACCTCCACCATCGGGCATCGGCTCGGAGTCCTTCCGCGCTGGCTTTCCCTGTTCGGCTGTCTCGTCGCCCTGACCCTGCTTCTCCTGACGGGCAGCATCGCCTGGTCCGAGCTGGTCTTCCCCGTATGGGCACTTGTCGTCAGCCTGTACATTCTGGTGGCCAGTTTCCGGCCAAGGCCCGGACCTGTCGCTGGGGCCTGACGCTCAGCCTCAGCCGAGGGTCCTGACGCTCAGCCGACTCGCGGCCCGAACGCCGGAATCCCCGGTCCCTGGGGCAGCAACTCTGTGGTCACGAACGACACGACGACGGCCAGCACGATCACGGGCACCGTTTCCGAGTTGCCCACCATCAGGACGACCAGCACCACCGTGCTGACGGGCAGCCGCAGCGCGGCGGCGCACGCGGCGGCCATACCGGCCGCCATACCGGCTACGACGCCGAGTCCCGGCAGGGGCGACAGCAGGACGCCCACCGCTCCGCCCAGGAACAAGGAGGGGAAGGTCGGACCGCCGCGAAGGCTTCCCAGGCAGAGCGTGTACGCGACGCCCTTGAACGCCAGGACCGCCACCAGACTGCCGACCGACCACGCATGGGGGTTCGCGGCGAGTTGCGTCAGAGCGGCCTGGCCGGACAGGGAGACCTCGGACGGCGAACGGCCGGTGACGACCGCGTAGAGAGCCGCGCAGCCCGCCGCGGCGAGTGCGCAGAGCACCGTGTTGCGCAACGGGTGTGCGGCCACGGAGCGTGCTGCGATCCGTCCGCCCACCATGACCCCGTGGACGGCCACCCCGATGACGACCGCCATCAGCGCCGACCACAGCACGTCCCCCGTGTCGAGGAGCGGCGGAGTGGGCAGTCCGATGTCGAGGCTCCCGGTCTTCAGTCCGGTCCAGTGGTCGAAACCGGTGAACACGATGGCGCCGATTCCGCTGGACAGCAGGGCGGGGAGCATCACCGCGAACAGTTGCGGTCCGCCGACTCCGGCCACTTCCATGAGCATCACGGCCGCCACGAGCGGACTGCCGAAGATCGCGGAGATGGCTGCCGCGGCACCGGCGGCACCGAGCAGCGCCGTGCTCGCCTCGGTCGCGGGAGCGCGTACGAGATCCCGGAAAACCAGCGCGAGACCACCGCCGAGGGCGATCAGCGGGGCCTCGGGCCCGAGAACGGCACCCAGCGGGAGGCTGGCCAACGCGGCGAGGACCACACCGGGAACAGCGGCTTTCGACGCCCCTCCGGAGTGCAGGCCCGCCGCCGGGATGTGTCCTCCGCGGCCCGGAAACCGCAGGACGACCAGGGCGACGACCGCACCGGACAGCAGAGCCGGCGGAAAGGGCCACCACCACGGCGGATCCGTCCACCCGAGATCGTGCGGCCAGTCCACCCAGATCAGATTCTCCAGCTGATGGAGCAGGACCAGAAACCAGAACGCGACCAACGACACCGGGATCCCGATCAGGCCGCAGAACACCAACGCCCGCCGGTACTCGGGCCGACGCAGCATGTCCCTCAACTGGTCGGCCTCTTGGGGCTGGTTTCCCGGAGCGGTCCCAGCCTTTCCGGGCTTCTGCTCGGTGATGGCTCTTCTCCTGAGTCTGCTGGGAGGCGATTCGGCCGGTGGCAGCGCGAGATTACCCACCGGCTCAGGCGATACCTCTCCGAGCCCCACGGCAACGCGTCAAAACCCCTCCGGATGGACGCGCAGTACAGGTGGGTTCGTCCTCGTCGTGGAGGACTGGACAGAAGTGGTTTTCCGGGCGGCGCCCGCGCCGGAGGCGCTCGGCGTCCAGCGAGTCGTGCCTGGTCATGGCGAAAGTATTGACACATCAACGACGCGTTCCTAACTTGAGTCGCATGTCCAGTCAGCAACGCATAGACATTCACAACCCTGTCGGCGATGAACCCGTCTACGGAGCCGGCATCTGGCACTTCGCCACCTACGTCGATCGCTACGCCACGGACGGATACGGTGATCCGCGCACCGTTCTCGATGCCATCAAGCTCGCCGGAGCAGTCGAGGACCTCTCCGTCCTCGATCTGAACTGGCCCTTCCCGCCCGGGAACATCAGCACGGCCGAAGTCCGGCAGGCGCTGGCCGAGCAGAACCTCCGCGCCATCGCCGTGACGCCCGAGTTCTACACCGGCAAGTTCGCCAAGGGCGGCTTCACCAACCCCGACCCCGCCCTGCGCCGCCAGGCCATCGACCTGGTCGCCGGCGCGGCCGAGGTCGGCCGCGAACTCAGCGTGGACTACGTCAAACTCTGGCCGGGACAGGACGGCTACGACTACCCCTTCCAGGCCGACTACACCGACCTGTGGGACAAGTCGGTGGGGGCCGTGCGCGAACTCGCCCAGGCCTTTCCCGACCTGAAGTTCGCCATCGAGTACAAGCCGCGTGAGCCGCGCAACCGGATGGTCTTCTCGTCCGTCGCCCGCACCCTCCTCGCGATCCAGGACATGGGCGTGGACAACGTCGGCGTCCTGCTCGACTTCGGCCACTCCCTCTACGGGGGTGAGACCCCGGCCGAGGCGGCCCGGATGGCGATCGCCCGCGACAAGCTCTTCGCGATCGACGTCAACGACAACTTCCGCGGCTGGGACGACGACATGGTCGTCGGCTCGGTGCACCTGCTGGAGACCTTCGAGTTCTTCTTCGCGCTGCACGACGCGGGCTGGCAGGGCGTCTGGCAGCTGGACCAGTTCCCGTTCCGCGAGGACCCGGTCGAGGCCGCGCGCACCGGGATCCGCACCATGCGCGCCTTCCACCACGCACTGGGCTACCTCGACCGCGAGGAACTCGCCGCCGCCCAGGCGGCGCAGGACGCCCTCGGCGCCCAGCGCATCGCCAAGCGGGCGCTGTTCCGCGCGCTCGCGGAGAGTGAGTCCGAGTGACCGCCACCGTGGAGACCGCAGCCCCGCTGCGGACCGACGAGGCCGCCGCCGACACCTACCACCGGCGCGGCGCACGGCTGCGCGAGGCCGCACCGGCCGAGGCCGCGGCGGAGCTCGCCGCGATCTCCACCGCCGTCCGGCGCGACATCCTGACCACGATCCAGGCGGCCGGCATGGGCCACGTCGGCGGTGACCTGTCGGTGACCGACCTGCTGGTCACGGCCCTGTGGGGAACCCTGCGGATGGAGCCGGCCGCGCCCGACCACCCCCAGCGGGACCGCTTCGTGCTCAGCAAGGGGCACTGCGCCGCCGCCCTGTACTCCACGCTCGCCTCCTGCGGGTTCTTCCCGAGGGAACGGCTGAGCGAGTTCATGGCGCCGCTGTCGCCGCTCAACGGCCACCCCGCCCGGCTCAAGGTCCCCGGCGTGGAGACCAACACCGGTCCCCTCGGCCACGGCTTCCCCGTGGCCACCGGTATCGCGCTCGGAGCGCGGCTGCGCGGCGAGACATGGCGGACCATCGTCGTGCTCGGCGACGGCGAGATGCAGGAGGGCAGCAACTGGGAGGCGGCCATGACGGCCGCGCACTACGGGCTGACGAACCTGACGGCCGTGGTGGACCGCAACCGGCTGCAGCAGGGCGCCCGCACGGAGGACACCACGTCCCTGGACCCCCTGGACGAGAAGTGGGCGAGCTTCGGGTGGGAGGTGCGCGTCATCGACGGCCACGACCACCGGGCGATCAAGGAGGCGTACGCCCCGTCGACGACGGGCCGGCCCGTCGCGGTGATCGCCGACACCGTCAAGGGCAAGGGAGTTTCGTTCATGGAGGACCGCGTCGAGTGGCATCACAAGGTGCCCACCGACGAGCAGGTCGTTCTCGCGCTCGAGGAGCTGAACCGATGACCGTCGTGGCCTCCGAGGTCCCCACCTTCGACTGCCGGGCGGACTTCGCCGACGAACTCGCCCGCTTGGCCCGCACCGACGAACGGATCGTCGCGGTGTGCAACGACTCGGTCGGCTCCAGCAACCTCGTCAAGTTCCGCGAGGAGTTCCCCACCCGGCTGATCAACGTCGGCATCGCCGAGCAGGACATGGTCGGCGTCGCCGCCGGCCTCGCCAACGCAGGGTTCATCCCCTTCGTGTCCGCCGCGGCCCCCTTTCTGACCGGCCGTGCGCTGGAGCAGATCAAGGCCGACGTCGCCTACAGCTACCGGCACGTCGTCCTCTGCGGGCAGAGCCCCGGCATGGCCTACGGGGAACTCGGCCCCACCCACCACTCCATCGAGGACCTGTCGTGGATGCGCGCGGTCCCCGGACTGGAGATCATCGTGCCGGCGGATCCCTCGGAGACCCGCAGCGCGGTGCGCTGGGCGGTGGAGTCGGGCAAGCCGACCTACCTCCGTGTCCCGCGATTCAAGGTCCCCGCCGTCACCCCCGAGGGCGCCCCGTTCGAAGCCGGCCGGGCCACGCGTCTCGTGGACGGAACCGACATCACGCTGATCGCCGTGGGAACGATGGTCTCGCGCGCCCTGGAAGCGAGCGAAGTCCTCGGCCGGCAGGGCGTCTCGGCCCGGGTCCTGAACATGACGTTCGTCGAGCCGCTGGACGTCTCGGCCGTGCTGGCCGCCGCCCGGGAGACCCGAGCCGTCGTCACCGCGGAGGAGGGACTCCTCTCCGGCGGTCTGGGGGCCGCCGTCGCCAGGGTCGTCGCCGAACACCACCCGGTGCCCGTATCCATGGTGGGGGTCCCCGCCTTCGCCCCCACCGGCAGCACATCCTTCCTGCTCGACCACTTCGGTCTCACCGCCGAAGGCATCGCCCGGACCGCGCTCGAAACCCTGGGACGGGAGTGATGGAGCCGTACGTCCTTGCCGTCGATCAGGGCACCAGCTCCACCAAGTCCCTGCTCCTGGACGCCACCGGCGCCGTCGTGGCCCGGGCCGGTGTGCCCCTGTCGCAGACCCACCCGGGCCCCGGCCTGGTGGAACAGGACGCCCTGGCGATCCTCGCGAGCGTCCGCGAGGCGGTCGCCGGCTGTCTGAAGGACATCGACCCCCGCAGCGTGGCCGGCATCGCGCTCAGCACCCAGCGCGAGTCGGTCGTCCTGTGGGACGCGGCGACCGGCACACCCGTCGCCCCGCTCGTCAGCTGGCAGGACCAGCGCGGCTCCGAGCATGCCGCACGACTGCACCAGACGGGCATGAGCGAGGAGATCCGGCGACGCACCGGCCTCCCGCTGGACCCGATGTTCTCCGCCCTGAAGATGGCCGCGCTCCTCGACCGGCACGACCCCGCGCGCACCCGGAGCAGCACCGGCGCACTGCGCCTCGGCACGGTGGACGCCTTCCTCCTGCACGCGCTCACCGGGAACCCGGTCACCGAGATCGGCAACGCCTCCAGGACCCAACTGCTGAACCTCGGGACCGGAGACTGGGACGACGACCTGCTCGAAGCCTTCGGCATCCCGCGTGCGGCGCTGAGCGAGATCGTCGCGTCCACCGGCCCCTTCGGCGGGGTACGGGAGCTCGCCCCGCTGACCGACGGCACCCCGGTGCTCGCGGTGCTGGGCGACTCGCACGCCGCGCTGTTCTCGCACGCGGGCTGGCGGACGGGAGTCGTCAAGGCCACCTACGGCACCGGCTCGTCCGTCATGACGGTGGCGGACTCTCTCGCACCGGCCGACCGCGTCTGCACCACGATCGCCTGGTCTGCCGGTCTGTCCACAGGTCGGCCCACCTTCGCCCATGAGGCCAACATCCGTTCCACCGGACGCACCCTCACCTGGCTGGCCGAACTGCTCGGGACCTCGCCGGACGAACTCATCGCGCTCGCCGCGGGCGCGGACGCCGGCGACGTGACCCTCGTACCGGCCTTCGGCGGCATCGGAGCGCCCTGGTGGGACAGTCAGGCCGTACCCGTCCTGGCCGGATTCGACCTGGGCACCGGCCGTGACCAACTGGCCCGCGCCGCACTGGAATCGGTCGCCTACCAAGTGGGAGACGTCCTCGCGGCCCTCCCCGGCCTGCGTCAGGTCGTCGCCGACGGCGGACTGAGCCGCAGCGACGCACTCATGCAACTACAGGCCGACGTCGCCGACGTCTCGGTGGCCCGCACCACCCATCACGACCTGTCCGCCGCCGGGGCCGCCCAGCTGGCCGGGGTCGGTCTCGGACTGTGGACGACCACCGAGCTGGAAAAACGTGCCGACACCGATCTGCAGGTCTTCACACCCACCTGGCACGAGGAGACGCGCCGCCCCGCCGTCGAGCGATGGCATCGGCGTCTCACGGCCGCCCGCGACCTCGGGACACGCGGAAAGCAGAGGACGACATGACACCAGCAGAACCCGCGCGCGCAAGGAGCGACACGGCCGACCGCCGCAACCGGCTGACCCTCGGCCGCTCCGCCCTCCTCGCCCTCGTGGTCCTCGTCGTCGCCATCGGGGCGACGACGACCTACCGCTCGGACAGCGAAGCCACCGCCGGTGTGAAGCCCAAGTTCGATGCCGCGAAATACGGGGCCGACACCTACGAGGCGAAGGTCGTTCCGGCGATCAAGAAGAACGCCGTGGAGATCACCACACTGCACCAGGCGATGGCAGCCGACGCCGCAGCGGCCGGCCGCACGTACGGGCACCGGGCGGGCACCGGCCCCTACAGCTACGCCGTCACTCTCACCGGAACCGCCGGCGAGGCCCGAAGCGGCCTCCTCCAGGTGACCGTGCCCGGTCTGGACAAGACGCGCGTCTCCGTGCAGATCGGCCCCGCGATCAACGGCGCCGCACTGCGCGACGCCCCCGGCTTCATCACCTTCGGCCAGTTCACCAACCAGGTCGACTACGCAGACGCGGCGACCGCGCTGAACACCGAGATGAAGGCCAAGCTGCTGAAGTCCTTCGACCCCGCAGCGGTCAAGGGCAAGACGATCACCGTCACGGGCGCCATGACGCCGCTGACCGCCGACCTGCTGACCATCACACCGATCTCGATCGAGACGGCGTCATGACCGCGGCGACGGCCGAGCCGGTCACGGCCCGGCCCGTTCTGCGCGCCGCGGAGGTCACCAAGACGTACGGCGGCACACAGGCCCTCAAAGGGGTCTCCCTGGACATCGCGGCAGGGCGCACCATGGTGCTGTTCGGCGAGAACGGGGCCGGCAAGTCGACCCTGATGAAGATCCTCAGCGCCGTCGAGTCCCCCAGCACCGGACACATCGAACTCGACGGCCGCGCCGTACGGTTCGCTGGCGCCCGGGACGCGGCCGACCACGGCATCTCGATCATCCACCAGGAACTCAGCCTCTGCGCCAACCTGAGCATCCAGGACAACCTGTTCCTCGGCCGTGAACACACCCGGCACGGCGGCGCCCTGCTCGACCGCACCGCACAGCGCGCGCTGGCCCGGAAGGTGCTGAGCAGGCTCGACGAGGCGCTCGATCCCGAACTACCGGTCAGTGAACTGCGCCTGGGACAGCAGCAGTTGGTCGAGATCGCCCGCGCCCTGCTGCAGGACGCCCGTGTGCTCATCATGGACGAGCCGACGTCGGCGCTCAGCGCGCCGGAGGTGGACGTCCTCTTCCATGTGATCCGCGAGCTCAGAGCCGAGGGCGTCGCGATCGTCTACATCTCGCACCACCTGGAGGAAGCGCTCTCGATCGCCGACGACGTGGCCGTCCTGCGCGACGGCAGCATGGTCGCCACCGCACGCGCCGACGACGTCGACCTGGCCTGGGTCGTGCGCATGATGGTCGGCCGCGACCAGGACGATCTCTTCCCGGCCCGCGAGCCCCGACTGGGGCCCACGGCACTGGAGATCACGGAACTCTCCGTCGCCGACCCCGCCAACCCGGGCCGGCTCGCCGTCGACCACCTGTCCCTGACCGTACGTGCCGGAGAGACGGTCGGCATCTACGGCCTCATGGGCAGCGGCCGCACCGAACTGCTGGAGTGTCTGGCCGGCCGGCTGCCCGTCGCGTCGGGGGAGGCCCGTCTGCACGGCGAACCGCTCGTCGGCAGCATCCGCCGACGTATTCGCACCGGGCTGGTGCTCGTCCCCGAGGACCGCCAACGCGACGGTCTGGTGCAGTCCATGAGCGTGGGGCAGAACCTGTCGCTCGCCGCGGTGACCAGGTTCGTGCGCGGCCTGTTCGTCAAACGTCGAGCGGAGAGCGACGCGGTCACCTCGATGATCGCCGACGTCACGGTCAAGACCTCCGGTCCCGACGCGCCCATCGGCTCGCTCAGCGGCGGCAACCAGCAGAAAGTCGTCATCGGCAAGGCACTGATGACCGGGCCCAGCGTCCTGCTGCTGGACGAACCGTTCCGCGGCGTGGACGTCGGCGCCAAGGCCGATGTCTTCCAGATGATGGCGCAGCAGGCGGAGCGCGGTCTGGCCGTGCTCTTCACCACCTCCGAGGCCGAGGAAGCGCTGCACATCCCCGACCGCCTCCTGGTCCTGGTCCGCGGCCGACTGGTCGCCGACCTGCGGGCGGGCGAGATCACCCGTGACCGTCTGATGAGCCTGGCCGACGGCGCCGATACCACCGAAGAGGCCCCCGATGAGTGACACCCTGACCAAGGACCACGAAGCAGTCCTGCAACAGCGCCGTGCGGCAGCGGCACGGGCCCGACGGCTCAAGACACTCGACTCCGTCTTCGAACTGCGCGCCTTCATCGCGCTCGGGGTCCTGATCGTCGTCTTCAGCCTGCTGTCCGACTCCTTCCTCACGGTCGACAACGTCATCACCATGACCAAGCACGTGGCCATCAACGCCATCCTCGCGCTGGGCATGCTGCTGGTCATCCTCAAGGGCGGCATCGACCTCTCGGTCGGATCCACGGTCGGCCTGTCGGGCGTGGTCGCCGGCGAACTGCTCAAGGGCCTGCACCTCAGCTTCGCCGATGCCGTCGCCTACCCGCAGGTCTGGGCCGTCATGGTCGTCTGCGTCGCGGTCGGCGCCCTGGTCGGCACCGTCAACGGTGTCCTCATCACCCGTCTGAACGTGGCGCCGTTCATCGCCACGCTCGGCATGCTCTACGTGGCACGGGCCACCGCCCTCCTCATCTCCGGCGGCACCACCTACCCCAACCTGGCCGGCGACCCCGGCGTGCACAACACCGGCTTCGACTGGCTCGGCCAGGGCCGCCCCCTCGGCCTCCCGGTAGCGGTCTGGATCATGATCGTGCTGGCCGGCCTCGTCACCGTCCTGCTCCGCTCGACCCCGTTCGGCCGCTGGCTCTACGCCACCGGAGGCAACGAGCGCGCCACGGAGCTCAGCGGCGTTCCCGTCCACCGCGTCAAGATGACCGTCTACATGATCTCGGGCGCGTGCGCCGCCCTGGCCGGGCTCATCATCGCCTCCGAGCTGACCTCCGCCGCACCGCAGGCCGGCGAGTCCTTCGAGCTCAACGCCATCGCAGCGGTCGTCATCGGCGGCGCCGCCCTCTCCGGCGGACGAGGCACCGTGCGCGGGACGCTCGTCGGCGCCTTCGTCATCGGTTTCCTCGCCGACGGCCTGGTGATCCTGGGCATCTCGACCTTCTGGCAGATGCTCATCAAGGGCGCGGTCATCATCGTCGCCGTCATCCTCGACCAGAGCCAGCAGCGCTTCCAGCGCCGCAGGGCCGCCGCGTCCGCGGTCGCGGTGGAACCCGACAAGGAACCGGCGGCGAAGGCCGAAGCCCCGCCACGGGCCACGTCCGACGCCCCGGCACCCCACTGATCCCCACCCCCCCTCCCACGCTCGGCCCTGCCTCCACACCCGCCACATCTCACCTCCCCTTCACCTCCCTTCACCTCCTCTGGAGAGCCGCATGTCCCACCGCAATGTCACTCGCCTGGCCAAGAGCGCCGCTGTCCTGACCGCAGGGCTTCTGGTGCTGAGCGCGTGCGGGTCGTCCGACGACTCGTCCGACTCGTCGTCGAAGAACTCGTCGAAGGGCTCGTCGAAGAGCAACCTGATCGCCATCATCACGCCCTCCCCGGACAACCCGTTCTTCAAGGCCGAGGCCGACGCGGCGGACAAGAAGGCCAAGAGCCTCGGCTACACGACGTCGGTCGCCTCGCACGACGACGACCCCAACAAGCAGAGCGAACTGATCGATGCCGCCATCTCCCGCGATGCGGCGGCCATCATCCTGGACAACGCCGGCGCCGACGCGTCGATCGGCCCCGTCACCAAGGCCACCAAGGCGGGAATCCCCGTCTTCCTGATCGACCGGGAGATCAACCAGACCGGCATCGCCAAGGCCCAGATCGTGTCGAACAACTCCCAGGGCGCCCAGCTCGCCGCGCAGGAGTTCGTCAAGGCCATGGGGGAGAAGGGCGACTACGTCGAACTCACCGGCAAGGAGTCCGACACCAACGCCGGCGTCCGCTCCAAGGGATACTCCGACGTCATCTCCCAGTACCCCGACATGAAGAGAGTGACCCAGCAGACGGCGAACTGGGACCAGCAGGAAGCCTTCAGCAAGATGGAGACCATCCTCCAGCGTTACCCCAAGATCAAGGGCGTCATCGCCGGCAACGACACCATGGCCCTCGGCGCGGTCGCCGCGCTGAAGTCGGCCAAGCGGACCGGCGTTGCCGTGGTCGGCTTCGACGGAAGCCCGGACGCCATCGCCCAGATCAAGGCCGGGACCATGCGCGCGACCGCGCTGCAGCCGGCCGCCCTCGGCGCCGAGATGGCGATCGAGCAGGCGGACAAGTTCGTCAAGACCGGCAAGACCGGACAGCCCGAGAAGCAGGCCATCGACTGCGAGCTGATCACCAAGGAGAACTCCGCCGAGTTCGGCGTCTTCGCCAAGCTCTGAGCCCCGCCACCGGGCCTCGGGCCGCCTGGGTGAAAGGCCCAGGCAAGATCATTGCCTGTACGCCGCAGCGATAATCTGTGGATCGGCGGATTGACGGTAATGTGCGGGTCGGTATCCGGCCCGCATGGCGAGATCGAGGGGGATGGAGGCACGGTGGCGGCAACGACCACTCCGAGCCCTGACCATGTGCGACTCCTGGTCAAGGTGGCCCGCATGTACCACGAACGCGGAATGCGGCAGCCTGAGATCGCCACGCACCTCAACATGTCCCAGCCCCGGGTCTCCCGCCTCCTGAAGGAAGCGGTCGATCGCGGTGTGGTCCGCACCGTGGTGGTCTCCCCCGAGGGCGTGCACGCCGAGCTCGAAGACGCCCTCGTGGAACGGTACGGACTGCGTGACGCCGTCGTGGTGGAGGTGGAAGGGGCGGGACTCGACGTGATCCCCGCCCTCGCCGCGGCGACCGCCGCCTACCTCGACGCCACACTCAAGGGAGGCGACGTCATCGGCGTCTCCTCCTGGAGCGCCACCCTTCTGGAGTCCGTCAAGGTCATGCGCGCCAAGACGCCCTCCGTGGCGGAGAAGGTCGTGCAGATGATCGGCGGATCCGGCAGCCCGGAAGTGCAACTGCACGCCACGAGGCTCACCAGCCGTTTGGCCGAACTCACCGGAGCGCGTCCCGTGTTCGCCCCGTCGGCCGCGCTGGTCGGCAGCAAGGAACTGCACGACCTGCTGTCCAGGGAGCCGGCGATGGCCGAGGCCATGCAGGCATGGTCCTCCCTCACCCTGGCCGTCCTCGGCATCGGCACACTCGAGCCCTCTCCGCTGCTGCGCCGCTCGGGCAACGCCATTTCCCCCGCGGATCAACGGCAGTTGGAGGAACTGGGGGCCGTCGGAGACGTCTGCGCCAGATATTTCGACGAGGACGGAAGCCCCGTCGACGCCCCGTTCAACGACCGCATCATCGGCATCGACCCGGACCGACTGCGCGCGGTGGAACGACGTATAGGCGTCGCGGGCGGGTTGAACAAGGTGGCCGCGATTCGGGGTGCGGCGCGTGGCGGATGGATCAACATCCTGATCACCGACGTCGAGGTGGCACGCGACCTGCTGGCCGACTGAAGCGGTACGGGCCGCCCAAGGGAGGTTCCCTTCGGCTGAAGTCCTGGCGGGCTGCCGGCGGCGGCCTCGGTGGAGCCCCGGTCGGCCCGTCGACGTACTCAACCCTGCCGCCGCAGTGCGCTCGTAGCCTCCGCCTTGTCCGGCGCTCAGCCGAAAAGCGGAGCCAGCGCGGTCTCGCCCGCGAGGATCCGCCATGCGGGCACGCGCACCGTCCGGCTCACGGGGCACGGTTTGGCACCGTGCCCCCCAGAGAGGAGTCCGGTGAGCAGGTCGCCCCGCGCGTGGGTCAGCCGAAGGTGCCGCGCGGGGTCCGTACCCGGCCCCGGTCCCGGGTCGATCAACACCGCCGTGTTCTCGCCGGCGTCGGTGAACAGCAGGTCCACCGGGTGACCGCCCACCAGAACGGCCCGCTCCAGATGGCTCGCGCGAGAGTGTGCAGAACGTCCCTCAGTCGGCCGGCGCCATCCGGCAGCCACCCGGCAAGGGCAGTTCCCCAACCGGTCCCATCGACCGATCTGCTCCCGGTCCCCAAGGGCCCTGGTCCCCGTCGGTAGCGGGCGGGGATGCGGGCGTCGGCCAGCCCCAGCGCGGTGGTGGGCTCGGGCGGCGATTCCTCGGCGGTAGTGCTCGGGCCGCTCTGGGCGGACGGGGGGCACGCTGGTCGGGTGCTCACCGAGCTGAGGCGTGGCGCGCGATGACAGACCGGTAAATGCTGCAACCCTGCCCGATTCCGGGCAGAAAAGTAGAGGTTGCAGTGCTCCCGGCCTAGGGTGGTCGTTCGTGATCGCCATAGATGCCTTGTGGAGCTTCTCTCTGATGGTGGGACTGCTCACCCTCACTCCCGGACTGGACACCGCGCTCGTCCTGCGCACCGCCGGACTCGGCCACCGCCGTCGCGCCTGGGGCGTGGTCCTCGGCATTCAGAGCGGCACGCTGATCTGGGGCGTGCTCACCTCGCTCGGTGTGACCGCACTGCTGACTGCCTCTCACCTTGCGTACGAGGCACTTCGCTGGGTCGGGGCCGCGTACCTCGTGTGGATGGGAGGCAGCCTGCTGTGGAGATCCTGGCGTCGCTCGGCGGATGAGCAGCCGAAGGAGGACGGGACCCAGGCCGGGCTCAGCAGCGGGGCTCGTGCCGACGAGACGCTGACCGGCGGCTGGCGTCAGGGGATCGCCACCAACCTCCTCAACCCGAAGATGGGCGCGTTCTACGTCGCGGTGCTGCCGCAGTTCATCCCCGCCGGTGCCTCACACCTCGCGGCGGGCGTACTCCTCGCCGGTGTGCACATCCTGCTGGCCGTCCTGTGGTCCTGCGCGCTGATTGCCTTCGCGCACGTGCTCCGTGACCGCCTGCAACGGCCTGCGGCGCGCCGCTGTCTCGACCGCATCACGGGCACGGCCATCGCGGTCTTCGGTCTCCGCCTCGCGCTCGGGGAGTGAAGGACGCGCGAGCGCAGGGCGACGCGCCGTGATCTCCAGAGTGCGGACGATCGAAGTCATGAGGCGGGTGCGAGCGTCTGCCGACCGCTCCCGATGTCTGCCGGACGGGAGCACCGCCCTACTCACCTGAATTTAAAGGACTCATACATGCGTTTACTCCCTACTGGTGCGGAGTCCGTGGTCTTCGACTGCGACGGCCTCCTGGTCGACACCGAGGTCTGCTGGAGCGTTGCGGAAGCGGCCATTTTCGCGGCGCACGGCCACATTTTCGGCCCTGCACAGAAGGCACTGGTCATCGGTCGTACCGTTGAGGACGCCGGAGAAGCCATGGCCGACTATTTCGGGCGCTCAGGAGCCGGCACCGAACTCGCGGCTGAACTCCTCGAAGGAGTCCGGCAGGAGCTGGCCCGCGGTGCCGTTGCGCTCCCCGGGGCAGCGGAATTGGTACGCGCCTGCCGGGCGGCCGTGCCCGTGGCCGTCGCCAGCAACAGTCCTCGGGAACTCTTGGACACAGCCCTGGGGTCGGCAGGCCTCGCCGACTGCTTCACCTACTCGTTCGCCGCCGACGAGGTGCGATCCCCCAAGCCCGCACCCGACCTCTACCTCACGGCATGCGAGGCGCTCGGCGCTGATCCGAAGCGCTCTCTCGCCTTCGAGGATTCGGCCACCGGCATCTTTTCCGCGCGCGCCGCGGGGCTGTACGTCGCCGTCGTACCGTCCCTGCCGGGAGCCGCCCTCGACCACGACTGGCTGGGCACCACCCTGGCCGCACCCGAACTGCTGCACTGGGCCAGGAAACTGGGCGGCGACGCCGCACGCGGGGCCGGGTCCGCCCCGGCCGGGGACACCAGGCGCGCCGCGTCGCCCCAGACGTAGAAGTGGGCGCCGCCCCGGAGCCACTGCCACTGCCACGGCGGGGGCCGTGTTCGCGCATGCGGCCCTGGACGTAGATCTTGATGCGCTGGTCGTGGGAGAAGGCGAGGTCGAGGCGGTCGAGGTGACCGGATGCCTGGCACGCCTCCAACTCCGGGCGGTGGTAGAAGTCGGTGTCTTCGCGCTACTCCGTCCGCCTGGCCGACGGCGCTGGGCAGGAGCTTCACCCCCACCGGAGCGGGTCCGGTGCGCCCGGCCCGCGTCCGTCCAGCAGTGAGCCCACCACCTGTACGACGAATTCGGGTACGCGGTCCGGGAAATCGTGGCCGGTTCCCTCCGGGGTATAGACCCTCCGGGCCGCGCTGGAGGCCGCGAGGAACCGTTCTCTCGCGGTGAGGAAGAAGTGCCGTACCCGGGCGCTCTCCGCCGGATCGTCGAACGCGTCGAAGATCGCGCCACCGCCCGTCAGATCGCGTGGCGCCACGAGGAGGAGAGGGAGCGAGCCGAGCTCGCCGTCGTGTACGACCGTCTGCCAGCCGTCTCTGGTGATGCCGTCGGGCGACAGCTCTCGCAGAATCGATGCCGCGGCGCAGTTCGCCTTGGTCCTGGTCTCGATCACTGCGAGAACCTGCGTCGCGTCCTCGGGAGAGTCGGGAGAGTCCGGAGAGTCGGGAGAGTGCGCCTCGGTTCTGGGCAGGAGGGCGTGGAGGCCGAAGAGGTGGCGCAGCGCGAGGGCGGTCTGGTCCCTCGCGGCATGCCGCAGGGCGGGAAGCGACGGGCCGAAGGCGACGACATCGGGCGGGGTGGGATCGAGCAGCACCAGACCGGCCACCAGGTCGGGGCGGCGCCTGGCGGCGTTGGCCATGAGCAATCCCCCGAAGGAGTGCCCCACGAAGACGTAGGGCCCGTTTTCGCCGGCCCGAGCGAGCACCGTGAGCAGTTCGACGGCTTCGGCTGCCGTCGTGCGCGGGAACGGGCCCGGGTCGCTCCAGCCGGAGCCCGGACGGTCCACCAGGACCGAACGCGTTTGTTCCCGCGCCAGCTCGTGCAGCCGGTACATCGCGTGCCCGCCGGTGTGGCCGCCCGGCATCCAGACCACGGTGGGCCTCGGTCCGGCGTCTCCCTCGGCGAGGACGTGCATGCGGTAGCCGCCCACGTCGACCATTCGGCCGGGTGGCGGACACCTCGCCCGTATCCGGGCCACATGCACCAGATGGCGGACCGACCCGAGACCGAGCGCGAGGGCCACGGCACAGAGCACGCCGCCGAGAACGCGCCAGCCGGTTCCCAGGGTGACGCACCACGCGCCCGCGGCCGCCGGCAGCAGGGCGACGACCAGCCCGGCCCAGTCCCGGCTGAGCAGCGGGAGTATCGCGTCGGCGACACGTGTGCCCGGTCGCATGGTTCCCTCTCCGTCCCAGCCTTCGTGGCCGCCGCCAGGGACAGCGCACGCCTCGGCGCCCGGCACAAGCATCGTCCCCCGGAAACCCTGCGGGCGCCATGCGCGGTGTGCAACTTCTGGAAAGTGGAATCCTCCATCGAGTGCGCAGAGAAAAGCGCGGCCCGGATTTGGACGGCCCGGATTTACATGGAGCAGCCAGCAGCCAGCAGCCAGCAGCCAGCAGCACGCGGAAATGGCAATTAAGTCGTGTCGGGCTGTGGCATCCGGCGTGCGGGGAGACGACTCAGTGCACTTTGGCAGTGGCCGAACCGGTGCCGCGGGCCTTGCCGGCGGCCTTGCTCTCGCTGCCGCCCCGCGCCGCTGCGGCCTCGGGCGCCGACCCGGTGCCGTGCTCGGTTCCCTGGGTCATCTGGGCAGCGAGCACTTCGGCGGTCGCCACGGCCGCGAGACCTTGGATTCCCTGGCCGGCTTCGTGGACGGCCTTCTTGACTTCGATTCCCAGGCCCACCGACGTTTTGACGATCCCTCGCAGGACGGGTTTTCCCAGCCTTTTGACCACGGAGGCGGTGATCATACCGATCAGGAAAGGAGGTACGACAGGCAGCATGGCAGGGCATCCTTATCTTCTGTAAACGGGAAACCGCGATGACATGTAGGGATTCCGCATCATCGAACGCGCATTCCTCATCGCAGAGCGTATCCAGGTTCGAGTGAACGGCTGCGAGTTCCGTCGTGGCTTTCACTCATTTGAGTAGAACAGCCTTTCCGTAACGCATTGTTCAGGTCGCGCGGCAGCCGGAGCCGCTCTACGTCACCGACCTGCTTCGGGCACTCCCTGGTGCCTCTCCCGGCGGCCGGACGCCCCGTGCAGTTCTCTCGCCATCCGCCGGCGCAGGGCGGGAAACGGCAGTGTGCCGCCGGCCAGCACCGCCTCGTGAAACGCGCGCACGTCGAACTCCGCGTCGGTACCGCGCTCGTACGCCGCCCGCAATGCCGTGAACTCCGCAAAACCCGCCCGGTACGTCAGCGCCTGTCCCGGCATATCGGTGGCGTAGCGCAGCAACTCGCTCGTGATCTGTGTCTCGGACTCGGCTGCCGCGTGGGAGCGCATGAAGGTGCGCGCCTGCTCCAGCGTCATCGTCCCGAGGTTGAGGCCGGTGTCGACGACGAGGCGCTGCGCGGTGAACCGTTCATGGGCCAGGCGTCCGTACGCGTCCCACGGGTCGTCGTACAGCCCCATCTCCCAGGCGAGCCCCGCCGCGTACTCCGCCCAGCCCTCCTCGAACCCGCTGAAGGCCGCCAGTTCGCGCCGTAGATCGGGCAGCGCGGTGTTCTCGGCCTGGCGCGCGAGGTGGAAGTGATGGCCGGGCGCCAGCTCGTGGTAGATCAGCGCGGCCGCGCCGAGCAGTGACCGGTGTGCCAGGTCCGAGGCGTTGTAGCGGTAGCGTCCCACCGGTTGCGCAGCGGTCGGCGGTTCGTAGTAGCCGAACGTCATCGACGCCTCCAGCGCCGGGTCGAGGCGGGCCACGCCGTAGGGGGCGCGGGGCAGGACCGCGAACCAGCGCGGCAGCAGCGGCGTGAGGCGGTCGAGGTGTCGGCGGTAGCGGGCCTCGACCTCCTCCGGCGTGCGGGCGTACAGGTGAGGTGCGGTGGCGAGCCGTTCATGGAACTCCGCTTCCGTCCCCGCGAAGCCGAGCGTGCCGCGCATCTCCCGCATCCGCTCGCTGAGTTCGCGGCAGTGCTCCCGGCCGATTTCATGGAGGCGTTCGGGTGGTGTGTCGCCGGATGTGTACGTCCTGACGAAGGCCCGGTACGCCGCTTCGCCTTCCGGGTAGTGGACCCATCCGACGTCCTGCGGCGCCCGCTCGGGGCGGTCCGGGTCGCCCACGAGGGTGAGAAGGCGGTCGAACGCCGGCTCCAGCTCGGCGGTCACAAGCCCTTCCACCGTGTCGCGCAGGCGGCCCCGGCTTGCCGCGTCGAGTCGAGTGAGCCGTTCGGCGTCCGCTCGGACGTACCGTGCCGCCGATGCCCGCAGACGGGTGAGGGTGGTGTGGACCCCGGCCAGCGCCGGGGCCGGGATACGGAAGCCCCGGGCCGCCTGCCCGGCGGCCTTGTCACCGATGGTCGCGACGCAGCGGGCCAGATCCCGTACGAGGGATGCGTACCGGTCCGCGTCGGCCCCGTGCTCGAAGCGGAACGGGCGGAAGACCGTGTCACCGTACTGCTGGAGGCGGAAGAGCTGGTACGGCGTGGCGGTGGGGGTGAGCCAGTGGAAGCGCCCCGTTTCCGCTTCCTGTTCGGCCAGCCCCCGAAGGAAGCCCGCGGTGTCGGCTGCGGGACCGGACAGCGCCGCGCCCCGCAGTGTGCTCAGCCGGGTCAGTACCCCTGCCGCGAACCCGGCGCGCTCGTCGGCCTCCGCGGCGGACACCCCCGGCAGCGATTCGACCGGCAGCCCGCGGCGGGTCCGCAGCGACGGCTCACGTGCGAGCAGGAAGTCCCAGTACGAGGTCGCGAGTCGGTCGACCTGCTGTGCCGCCGAGCCGTCCGGGGAGTCCGGGGAGCCCGGGGAGCCCGGGGAGTCCGATGAGTGGTTCGCCATGGTTGCAGTGTGCGTGCCGAGGTGACGTCACATCAGGAACCAAGAAACCCCCGGTAGGGCAGCCTCACTCGAACGGGGGAATCATTCGACCCGTTCGTGTCCGGCCCGGGGAAGCCGGTCCGACGCCGTCGATCCCGGTGGCACGATGAACGCCATGCACCGCCGAGCCGTGTCGTCTCCCAGGGCCCGGTCGGCCGCGGTGGCGTCCGCCGTCGTCGTGTCAGCCGTGCTGGCCGGTTGCAGCGTCGGCGACGTGTCATCGACACACACCCCTGTCGTCGTGGGGGGCACCGTCACGATCGCCATCGCCTCCGAGACCCCGAGTTTTCATCCGTACTCGCAGTTCGGCTCGGCCCTGGCTCCTTACGCCTACGACTCATTGGTCACCACGGCGCCGGACGGGCGGGTGGTGTCGGGGCTGGCCGAGAAGTGGCGGGTCGGAGCCACTGCGGCGAGTTTCACGCTCCGCAGCGGTGTGACCTGTTCCGACGGCACGATCCTCACGGCCTCCGGGGTGGCCCGGTCGCTGCGCTATGCGGGCGATCCCCGCAACGGGCTCGTCGGCGCCCGGGCGGCACTGCCCGGTGTGCCCTTCACGGTGTCGGCCGACGACGCGGCACGAACGGTGTCGGTGCGGATGGCGTCGCCGTACAGCTTCATCGAGCGGACGATCGGTCTGGCGCCCGTCGTCTGCCCTGCCGGTCTGGCGGACCCCGGCGCGCTGGACAGGAGCACGCAGGGCACCGGGCCGTACGTGCTGAGCGGCTACACCTCGGGCGGTCCGTACCGCTTCACCCGGCGCAAGGGGTATGCGTGGGGGCCGCGCGGAGCGACCAACGCGGCCCCGGGACAGCCTGAGCGGATCGTGGTGTCGGTGGTGCCACAGGAGTCCACGGTGGCGAATCTGCTGCTCACGGGCGGAGTCAACATCGCGATGGTGACCGGCCCGGACCGTGCGCGGCTGACCGGCCGTGGCCTGGCCACCGCCCAGGTGCCGACCGTGGTGGGGCTGACCTTCTTCAACGAACGGTCCGGACGTCCCTTGAGCGACCCTGCGCTGCGTCAGGCACTGGTGGGCGCCCTGGACCGCAAGGGCCTCGCCAATGTGGCGGTCGGCGGCGACGGATCGCCCGCGAGCCACCTGACCGCCGTGAACTCCGTCTGCCACGCCGACGTGGCGGGCGGCCACCTGCCCTCGCGCGACGCCGTGGCGGCCTTGGGCGCCGCGGGCTGGACGAAGAACGCGCGGGGCAGGCTGGTGCGGCACGGCAGGCCGCTGCGGCTGCGGCTGCTCAGCAGCGCCGACTTCGGCTCCACGCTTCCGTCGGTCGCCGAACTGATGGCCGTCACCTGGCAGGCGCTGGGCGCGGACGTCGACCTCGTCAGCGAGAGCCGCAACGCGGTGGTACAGGCCATGTACCAGAGCGGCGACTTCGACGTCGTGGTCGGCAGCTCGCCGGGTCCGCCCCTGCCCGTGCAGCTCGTCCCGTACTTCTCCGGTCCTGCGCCGTCGCGGGGGCTGAACTTCGCGCACGTCGCCAACCCGGCCTACGACCGCTTCGTCGCCCTGGCCCTGCGAGAGCCCGGCACGGCCAGCTGTGCGGACTGGAACAGGGCCGCCGCGGCGCTGTTCCGCTCGGCCGACGTGCTGCCCGTCGCCGACAGCACGAGCACGGTGTACGGCTACCGGACGACCTTCGCCGTCGCGCCCGGCGGCCGGATCGTACCGACCAGCATCCGCCTGCACAGATAGCGGGCGGCGGACGTCGCACGCGGCCGACCACCACCGGCAGAGGAGGTCTCCCATGACGACCGTGTCCGCGCGGCTCGGCGCCCTGGCCCGGCGTCACCCGTGGGTGGTGTTCTGCGGCCGGCGTGCGGTGCGGCTGGCGGTCTCCCTCTTCGTGGTCGTCACCGCTGCCTTCGCGATGATCCGGCTGGTGCCCGGAGATCCCGTCCGGGCCGCGCTGGGCGTGGACGCCCCGCCGGACCTGGTGGCGGCGAAACGACATGAACTCGGTCTGGATCAGGGCCTGTCGGCGCAGTACCGACAGTATCTGCGGGACCTGGCCCACGGGGATCTCGGGGTCTCCCTGGTCACCGGAGAGCCGGTGGCCGAGCTGATCAGGGCACGTCTGCCGGCCACCTTGCTGCTGGCTGTCCTGGCGTTCGCCTGCGTACTCGTCGTAGCCCTCCCCGGGGGACTGCTCGCCGCGATGTGGACACGCGGAGGACGCCGGCCCCGGGCGGAGCTGGCGTTCACCACCACCTCCGTCGTGGCGGGCATGCCGGACTTCGTGCTGGCGGCGGGTCTCACCGCGGGCCTGGCGGTCGCCCTGCGCATCTTTCCCGCGGCCGGCGACCTCGGCCCCCGGTCCTACGTGCTGCCCGTGCTCGCGCTGGCGCTCGCTCCCACCGCGGTTCTGCTGCGGATCGTACGGGTGGAGACGCTCAAGGTCCTCGCGACGGACTATGTGCGTGCCGCCCGCGCGAAGCGGCTGCCCGCCGTCCCGCTCTGTCTGCGCCATGTGGCACCGAACACGCTGACCGCGTCGCTGACGCTCGCCGGGAATCTCCTGCCGGCCCTGATCGCGGGGACCGTACTGGTCGAGAAGGTGTTCGCCTGGCCGGGCATCGGCTCGGCGATGGCCCAGTCCGTGGCCGCGCAGGACTACGCGGTCGTCGAGGCGTCGGTTCTGGTGCTGGGCTCGGCCGTACTCGTGGTCAACTTCCTGGTCGATCTGGCTCTCGCGCTGCTCGACCCCCGATCGGTCATCCGGGAGACGTGATCCGATGGCGTTGTCCTCCCCTTCCCCGCTCCCGCCGCGCGCCACCGTCGGCCGGTCCCGCGCGACCCGATCGCGCTGGGCCACACCGATGGGCGTGCTCACCCTGGTCATGCTCGGATCGCTTGCCGCACTGGCCGTCGCGGGGGGCGTGCTGTGGGGGCAGGCCGCCGACCGTCCGGACCCGTCGGCGGTGCTGCGGGGGCCCACCGCGGGTCATCTGCTCGGCACGGACCATCTCGGGCGCGACCTGCTCGCCCGACTGCTCTCGGCGACCTGGCTCTCCCTCCTGCTCGCAGTGTCGGCCACACTCCTCGGGGCGACGGCCGGGATCACACTCGGCGCGCTCACCGCCGTCGTGGGCGGGCGCGCCCGCCGCCTGCTGGGAGCCCTGATCAACCTCCTGCTGGCATTCCCCGCGCTCCTCGTCGCGATGTTCTTCGCGGCCCTCTTCGGCGCGGGCGCGGGTGGGGCGGTGTGCGCACTCGCCGTCGCCTGTGCACCGGGCTTCGCGCGGATCACGCAGACCCTCGCCGCCCAAGTCGCCGGAACCGACTTCATGGCGGCGGCGCGGGTCCTGGGCCTGCGCCGCCACCGGCTCCTCCTGCGTCATGTCCTGCCCCACATCGCCGAACCGCTGATGCTCAACACCACGGTCGCCGCGGGCTCGGCCCTCGTGGCCCTGTCGGGACTGAGCTTCCTCGGACTGGGGGTGCAGCCCCCCTCGTACGACTGGGGGCTCCTGCTGAGCCAGGGGCTGGACCGCATCTACACCGAACCGCTGTCCGCCGTGGCGCCCGGCATCGCCATCGTCTACGCCTCCGTCGCGTTCCAACTGCTCGGAGAGGTGCTGGCCGGAGCCGTCGCGCGACGCGGCCGCCCACGGCAACCGGAAGAACCCGCGGTGCCCCCGGCACGAACCGACCGCCCGGCAGCCGCGGACCAGGTGCTGGAGGTGGAGGATCTGCGGGTTGTCCTTCCCACGGAGGACCGGGTGGTCCGGCCCGTCCGCGGCGTCACTCTCGCCCTGCGGCGCGGCGAGATGGTCGGCCTGGTCGGCGAGTCCGGCTCCGGCAAGTCGATGACGGCGCTCGCCATCGCCGACCTGCTGCCGGACGGCGCCCGCGCGACCTGGGGAGCCCACCGGTTTCTCGGCGCGGACGTCGAGTCGCTGTCACGCAAGGAGCGACGCCGACACCTGGCGACGGGCATGGCGATGATCTTCCAGAACCCGGCCTCGGCCTTCAACCCGTCCCTCCGCATCGGAACGCAGCTGACCGAGGCCGTGCGCGCCCACCACGGCACTCCTCGCGCCCAGGCCGTCGAGCAGGCCCAGGCCCAGCTTCAGCGGGTCGCGCTGCCCGGCGGGCGTCGGTTGATGGCATCCCGCCCCTTCCAGCTCTCCGGCGGTCAGCGCCAGCGCGTGGCGATCGCCGCCGCTTCGATGATGCGGCCCGACCTCATCATCGCGGACGAGCCGACGACAGCCCTGGACGTCACCGTGCAGCGGCAGATCATGGACCTGCTCCGCCGTGTCCGGCGCGACGACGCCACCGCGATCCTCCTCATCAGCCACGACATCGCCCTGGTGGCCGACGCCTGCGACCGGGTTCTGGTCATGTACGGGGGAACGATCGTGGAGAACCTTCCCGCCCGTGCGCTGGCGACCGGCGCACGGCACCCCTACACACGGATGCTCGTCGCCTCGGTCCTGGACATGACCGCTGACCGGGACCGCCCCCTGCCCACCATCGAGGGGGGACCACCCGATCCGTACGGCGAGATCCCGGGCTGCTCGTTCTACGACCGCTGCGCTCATCGACTGGATCGGTGCGCCGAGGACAGCCCCGTGTCGGTCCCCCTCGGCGCCCGGCACGAGGTCGCCTGCTGGCGGCCGCTGCCCGCGGCACCGCCCGGCGGACGGCACGAGACCGAAGAGGTGGAGAGTTGAGGGAACGGGCAGGGCTGGCGCTGTACGACGTCACCGTCCGCCACCACGGACCGTTCGGGCCGGTCACCGCGGTGGACGGAGTGTCACTGGAGGTTCCCCAGGGCACGACGGTCGGCCTGGTCGGCGAGTCCGGTTCGGGAAAGTCCACTCTGGCACGGGCGGTCGTCGGGCTGGACAGTCCGTGCGCCGGGCGGATCACGGTCGGTGGGCGGGAGTACCGCGGGCGTCGGGCGGCCGATCGACGCCGACTGGGGCAGCAGGTCCAACTGGTGTTCCAGGACCCGGACACGGCACTGGACCCTCGCATGACGGTCCGTCAGTCGCTCGTCGAAGCGGCCGGAGCCTTCGTCCGGCTGGACCGCCGCAGCCGCGAACAGCGCATCGGCGGCCTGCTGGAGCTCGTCGGTCTCGACGCCGGCTGCGCCGACCGAGTGCCGCGGCAGCTCTCGGGCGGCCAGCGCCAACGCGTGGCCGTCGCCCGCGCGCTAGCCGTCGATCCGGCGGTACTCATCGCCGACGAGGTCACCTCGGCTCTCGATGTGTCGGTCCGGGCGGCGCTCCTCACGATGCTCCGGGATCTGCAACGACGCCTGGGCTTCGCCATGCTGTTCATCAGCCATGACCTCACCGCCGTCCGCCATGTGTCGGACGCCGTCGCCGTGATGTACCTCGGTCGGATCGTCGAGACCGCCGCCACCGAGAACCTGCTGCGCAGCCCACGGCATCCCTACACCCGGACGCTGCTGTCCGCCGTGCCGAGCCTGCACGGCGGAGGACGACCGGTCGGGGAACCGCTCCTTTCCGGTGAGGCGCCCGACCCCGCGGCACCACCGCCCGGATGCCGCTTTCATCCGCGTTGCCCCGTCGGGCCGAACCGGCGTCCCGGACGGGACGTCTGCGCGGCACGGGACCCCCAGCAGGACGCCGCCGGCCGGCCGCACCGCGCCGCGTGCCATTTCCCCTCCGGCACGGGCTGACCCGGGGCGCGACGGGGCCGGTGCCGTCCGTGAGTTGTTGTGCCGGACGGCACCGGCCCGTGCGGTCGGGAGACGTCTACCAGCGGCTGCCTGCCGGCGCGGAGCCGAGCTTGGAACTCAGCGCCGACAGGAAGACCGGCAGCCTGTCCACCGCGGATTTGGGGACAGGGGTGACCTGGACCGTGTCCCGTACCACGTCCTGCACGACGAGCTTGTAGGCGCCGTCCTCCTGGACGAGTTCGGCGGCGTAGAGCACTGTTTCCACCAGGGGTCCTTCGGGGGTTGTGTCGGGCGACGCGTCAGGCGCCGTTGAGCCAGGCGTTCCACACCTTGGTGATCTGCTCTTCGTCCGTGTCCTCGGCGAACAGGTGGTGGCCCAGCCAGATCGGCCAGTTCCAGGAGCTGCCGTTGAAGAACCGGTACAGCGCGTGCGGGCCGCGCAGGCCGACGAAGTCGGGGCTGAGCCAGTCCACGACCACCTCCTCCGAGACGCCGTCAGCACCCGGGAGGTCGAGCGACAGCCGGTCGCCGACGGTCGCGTCGTCGGTGAGACCGAGGCGTCGGCGCAGCGCGGCGAAGTCGGCGGGGTCGTCGGTGCGCTCGGCACGGGCGGCCTTGACGTAGACGGCGGGGCGGCCGGCGAAGTGCCTCAGGTACTCGGCGAGGCCGTGCTGGTAGAAGTCGACGTGCTTCTCGGCCGCATCCGCCTTGACGTCCCAGTAGTCGTCGACGACTCCCGTGTGCACCCAGTGGATTCCCATCCGCAGATGGCTGCTTCCCGCGCCCTGCGGCTCGATCCGGTAGGTGAGCGTGTTGGAGAACCCGTCGTCCATGGCCACCCGCACGGCGAAGTGGTGCGGCGGTTCCCACGCCACGACGGTGCCGTCCCCCCGGGTGACCTTTCCGCCGACCTGCGGCTCGACCTCCATGGGGTACAGCCAGCCGAGGTTGCCGGCGCCGGTGGCGACCGCGTCCCAGACCTGTTCGGGTGTGGCGGTCAGGTTCTGCTCCCGGCGGACCTCGAACTCTTTGGCCATGGTCGGTTCTCCTTCGTCGTCGTTCATGCGTCAGTAGGTGAGCGGGAGGGCCGTCAGTCGCCGTTGCAGTGGGTTGGGCCGCCATTCGAGGGCCGCCCCGTCGGCCAGCCGAAGCTGCGGGAGCCGGCGGACCAGCGTGCCGACGGCCACCTCCGCCTGGAGCTTGGCCAGCGGACCGCCGAGGCAGAAGTGCGGGCCGTTGCCGAAGCTCAGGTGCCGGTTGCCGGGGCGGGACAGGTCGAGCCGGTCGGGCTCCTCGAAGCGCTCGGGATCACGGTTGGTAGAGGCGAGGAACAGGTACGCCAGCTCGCCCTCGCGCAGCGTCCGCCCGCCGATCTCGACGTCCTCGGCCACGACCCGGACGATCGCCTGGGTCGGCGTGTCGTAGCGGGCGAGTTCGTCGACGGCCGTGCGGATCAGCGCCGGGTCCGCACGCAACCGGGCCAGCTGGCCGGGATGGCGCAGCAGGGCGAGCATGCCGTTCCCGACCAGGTGGGTGGTCGTCTCGTCGCCCGCGGTGATCAGGACGAAGCAGGTGGACAGCAGTTCGGAGTCGGTGAGCCGGTCGTCCTGCGCCTGCGTCGCGACCAGGGCGCTGACCAGGTCGTCGCCCGGTTCGGCCCGGCGTCGGCGGACGAGCCGGGCGAGGTACTCCTCGTACTGCTCGATCGCCGCCTCGGACTTGTCGAGGTCCTCGGAAAGCCGGCCGAAGCGGCGGAACCAACCCTTCACCTGCCGGCGGTCCTCGGGCGGGATGCCGAACAACTCGCAGACGACGGACAGCGGCAGCGGGGAGGCGACCGCCTCGATCAGGTCCATGGACGACCCCGCCGCGACCGCCTCGTCGATGAGGTGGTCGACGATCCGCTGGATGCCGTCGCGCAGGGCTTCGACCCGCCGGGCGGTGAAGGCGCGGTTGGCCAGCTTGCGCAGCCGGGCGTGGTCCGGCGGGTCGGTGTTGGTCATCACCCGCCCCAGCCGGTCGGTGATCCTGCTGAAGGCCTTCAGGTCGCCGCCGAGCGCTCCGTAGGCGCGGGTCATCCGGTCCCGGTCGTTGGACAGCCGCAGGTCTCCCAGGGCCGCCTCGACGTCGGCGTACCGGGTGAGGTACCAGATGCCCTGGTCGCTGCGGTGGACCGGGCTCTCGCGCCGCATGCGGGCGTAGAACGGGTACGGGTCCCGGCGGGCCTCGGCCGTCAGCAGCGCTGCGGCCAGGTCGCCGGGCCGGCCGAGGCCCCAACGCAAGTGCACACCACAAAACACCACACCCCCACGAACGAAAAAACTT